>JAAZZJ010000014.1 GCA_014237695.1 Oscillospiraceae bacterium
AGCACCGCTATCGTTCCAGACATCCAGGCTCTTCTGTCCCCTTTTCCCTTTTTGATTTTCTTTAACTGCGCGTTTGGACACTCCCGACACAAAGCCCCTCTTGATAAAACGGCAGATTTCCGCTATAATAGGGGTTGGCACAGTAATATACTGTTGTGTGGGAGGAACGGCTCCCGCATAGGGGCGCGGGGTGTTGGTAGCATCCTGCGCCCTGCCTTTTATTTGCCTCGTTGCCACTATTCTACACCATTTACGCGAAAGGTGCAAGCAGTTTTTTTCTGCTGCCAAAGCGGTGCTGCTGCTTGTTGGCTCATGGGCGGATCGATCGGGTGCTTCCTTATCAGTACCCGCTTTTTGCCGCGGGTTCCTGTTTGCCGGACCGGCGCGCCGGGGGGATATCCGCCGCCCCGCGGGGAAAACTGGTAGAAAAGATGCACCAAAGGACGCGCCACAGAGACAATTGTTTTGTTTGCGCAGACAAATTTTTTTCAACACCGCAAAAAAACGTTGACGAATGGAAAAAGCGGTGTTACGATTTAATCAATTAAAGCTCCGGCGAAAGCCGGGATATGGCTTGGAGGTAATGAAAATGAGCATCAAACATGAGTATCTGAACGGATTGATGGAGCGGGTCATCGCCCGGAACCCGGCGGAGCCGGAGTTCCACCAGGCCGTGCGGGAGGTCCTGACCTCCCTGGTCCCCGTGGTGGAGGCCCGGCCCGAGTTCATCAAGGAGGGCGTCATGGACTGCCTGGTGGAGCCGGAGCGAATCATCAAGTTCCGCGTGCCCTGGGAGGACGAGCAGGGCAACGTCCACGTGAACCGGGGCTTCCGGGTTCAGTTCAACTCCGCTATCGGGCCCTACAAGGGCGGCCTGCGGTTCCACCCCAGCGTGTACGAGGGCATCATCAAGTTCCTGGGCTTCGAGCAGATCTTCAAGAACAGCCTCACCGGCCTGCCCATCGGCGGCGGCAAGGGCGGCAGCGATTTCGACCCCAAGGGCAAGACCGACCTGGAGGTCATGCGCTTCTGCCAGAGCTTCATGACGGAGCTGTTCAAGTATATCGGGCCGGATACCGACGTACCCGCCGGGGACATCGGCGTGGGCGGCCGGGAGATCGGCTACCTCTTCGGCCAGTACAAGCGCCTGCGCAACGAGTTCACCGGCGTCCTCACCGGCAAGGGCCTCACCTACGGCGGCTCCCTGGCCCGGACGGAGGCCACGGGATACGGCCTGTGCTACTTCACCGACTGTATGCTCAAGGACGCGGGCAGGAGCTTCGAGGGGGCCACGGTGGTCATCTCCGGGTCCGGCAACGTGGCCCTGTACGCCTGCGAGAAGGCTACCCAGTTCGGCGCGAAGGTGGTGGCCATGAGCGATTCCGGCGGCTATGTGTACGACAAGAACGGCATCGACCTGCCCCTGATGAAGCGCCTCAAGGAGGTGGAGCGCAAGCGCATCTCCGCCTATGTGGAGACCCACCCCGAGGCGGAGTATCACGCCGGATGCTCCGGGGTGTGGCAGATCCCCTGCGGCATCGCCCTGCCCTGCGCCACCCAGAACGAGCTGGACCTGGATTCCGCCAAGGCGCTGATCGCCAACGGCTGCTTCGCCGTGGCCGAGGGGGCCAACATGCCCTGCACCCCCGACGCGGTGGACGCCTTCCAGTCGGCGGGGATCCTCTTCGCACCTGCCAAGGCGGCCAATGCCGGCGGCGTGGCCACCTCCGCCCTGGAGATGAGCCAGAACTCCATGCGCTTCTACTGGACCTTCGAGGAGGTGGACGACCACCTGCGGAAGATCATGACCGACCTGTACCACAACGCCAGCAGCGCCGCCGCCCGGTACGGCGCCCCCGGCAATCTGGTGGCGGGAGCCAATATCGCCGGATTCCTGAAGGTGGGCGAGTCCATGCTGGCCTACGGCATCGTATAAGGGGGCGGGCAGATGAATGACTATATCACCCGCGTATCGGAGCGGCTGGCGAAGACCTGCGCCCACGAGCCGGAGTATCTCCAGTGCGTCCATTCCTGGCTGGAGATGATCGCGCCGGCCACGGAGGACCCCCGGTATGAGAAGCTGGACCTCATCACCCGCATGGTGGAGCCGGAGCGGATGTTTTCCTTCCTGATCCCCTGGGTGGACGATAACGGCGTCACCCACACCAACCACGGCTACCGGGTCCAGTTCTCCAGCGCCATCGGGCCCTATAAGGGCGGCCTGCGGTTCCATCCCAGCGTGACCCCCTCGGTGGTGAAATTCCTGGGGTTCGAGCAGACCTATAAAAACGCCCTCACCGGCCTGCCCATCGGCGGCGCGGCGGGCGGCGCGGATTTCGACCCCCGGGGCAAGTCCAACCGGGAGATCATGCGCTTCTGCCAGGGCTTCATGTACGCCCTGTACCGCTATATCGGCGCGGACACCGACGTGCCCGCCGGAGACATCGGCGTGGGCTCACGGGAAGTGGGCTGGCTCTACGGCGCGTATAAGAAGGTGACGGGCCGGGCGGAAAGCTCCGCCCTCACCGGCAAGGGCCTGACCTACGGCGGCAGCCGGATCCGGCAGGAGGCGGCGGGCTTCGGAACGGTGTACTTCCTGGCACGGATGCTGGAGCATCAGAAGGAGACGCTGGAGGGCAAGCGCCTGATCGTCTCCGGCTTCGGCAACATGAGCTGGGGCGTGTGCCGCAAGGCTGCCGAGCTGGGGGGCAGGGTGGTCACCCTCTCCGGCCCCGACGGGTATATCTACGACCCCGACGGCGTGAACACCCAGGAGAAGTATGATTTCATGGTACAGATGCGCTACAGCGGCGAGGACCGTGTGGAGGCCTACGCCGACCGGTTCGGCGTGGAGTTTTACGCGGGGAAGAAGCCCTGGGAAGTCCCCGCCGACGTGGCGGTCCCCTGCGCCACCCAGAACGAGCTGGCGGTGGACGACGCGGTGCTGCTGATCGCCAACAACGTGCGCTATTATGTAGAGGGAGCCAACATGCCCGCCACCACCGAGGCGCTGAAGCTCCTGCGGCTCAGCCCCAAGATCCTCACGGCGGGCGCCAAGGCCTCCGGTTCCGGCGGCGTGGCCGTGTCCGCTCTGGAGATGGCCCAGAACGCCATCCGCTACAGCTGGTCCCGGCGGGAGGTGGACGAGAAGCTGCGGGCCATTATGAGCAGCATCTACGACGCGTCCGCTGCGGCGGCGGAGGAGTATGGGCTGGGATACGATCTGATCGCCGGCAACGATATCGCGGCGTTCAAGAAGATATCCGAGGCCATGATTGCCCAGGGGCTGTAAGAACCTGCATTCACAGATATTGAACGCCGCCGTTAAAAAATCTTGAAATTCGTCCAGTATTCCTGGGATCTTTGCCTTGCAGGGCGGAAAAATCCCTTACTCATCCAGCATTCTCCGCCTTGTCACATCATATTTTCCCTCGCCTCCTTTTTACCGATTCTCAAGTACGTCGACTATAGCTGGATTCACTCTTGATTGAATATAATTTGGTTGGGGTTCTTGGCAACCAGCTGGGGGTCCGTCCGTCTCACGCCAAAGCTACAATAAGGGGAGCAACTGGCTAACCAATCACCCTTTGGGCTATGAAGTCCGTATGGAAGGTTGTTAGCCATCCTCTTATTGCAGTGTTCGGCTTAAGCGGGGTGTGCCTTGAGTTCGTGTGACCCAATAGATTAAATCGACAGCGAGAAAAAGATGGGCTCTGGCTGTAATGCTATAAAGATAAGAAAAAAAGAACTCCCGGCACATCTGGAAAGACAGTGCCGGGAGATATCTTTTTGTATTACTTTCTATTACAATATAAGTTGGTTGGAACCCTCGGCAGCCAGCCGGGGGTTTCGTCCGTCTCGCACCAAAGCTACAATAAGAGGAGCAACTGGCTGACCACTCCTTTCTTGGGCTATGAAGTCCGAACCGCAGACTGTCAGCCATCCTCTTGTTGCAGCGTTCGGTTTAAGCAGGTTGAGCCTTGAGTTCGCGTCACCCAATAGATTGAATCGGCAGTGAGAAAAAGATGGGTTCCGGTTGCAAAATTTGTGTTGGGGGAATGAACATGAACTGTGTAGGCGTTGACGTTTCCAAAGGCAAGAGCATGATCGCCGTCATGCGGCCTTTGGGAGAACTGGTGATCCCGCCCTTTGAGGTGGCGCACAACGATGCTGAGTTGCGCAAGTTGTCAAGGCTGCTGGGTGACTTGGATGGCGAGACCCGCGTGGTGATGGAGGCCACGGGAAACTATCACCTGCCGGTGGCCAGCTTCCTTTGCGATTCCGGGTTTTATGTCTCCGTAGTGAATGCCATGCTGGTGCATGGTTACGGGAACAACAGCCTGCGGCGGGCCAAGACCGATAAGAAGGACGCGATCAAGCTGTCCAACTATGGCCTCGACCATTGGCTGGCGCTGCCCAAGTACATCCCGGAGGATGAAGTGCGGCTCATGCTGAAAACCACGTACCGGCAGTACCAGCAATGTGCTAAGGTACAGACCATGCTCAAAAACAATCTGATCTCCTTGCTTGACACCGCATTCCCAGATGTAAACCGCCTGTTTACCAGTCCTGCCAGGGCGGACGGCAGCGAGAAGTGGGTGGATTTTGTAGCGGCTTTCCCGCATTGCGAATGTGTCTGCGGGCTGTCCGAAAAAGCGTTTACAGCCAAGTATCAGAAATGGTGCAAGAAACACGGTTACAACTTCAGCCAGGACAAAGCGCTTGACATCTACGCCTCCGCCTGTGGACATTTCAGCGTCATGCCAAGGACCGATACCGCCAAACTCCTGGTGGATCAGGCAGTGTCCCAGCTTCGGGCCGCTTCTGCCGCCTTGGCCGCGCTCAGGAACGAAATGCAGTCCCTGGCGGCATCGTTGCCGGAGTACCCTGTTGTGATGGGGATGTTCGGCGTTGGACCTGCCCTCGGTCCCCAACTCATGGCAGAGATCGGCGATGTGCGCCGCTTCCACTCTAAGAAAGCGCTGGTGGCCTTTGCAGGCATTGACGCACTGCCGTATCAGTCCGGCCAGATGGAAGTCCGTAGCCGCAGTATATCCAAGCGCGGATCTTCCGCTCTACGCAGGACGTTGTTCCTGGTGATGAGTACAATCCTCCGGCGTTCTCCTGCCGATGAGCCTGTGTACCAGTTCATGGACAAGAAGCGTGCTGAGGGCAAGCCTTATCGCGTCTACATGATAGCCTCCGCCAACAAGTTTCTACGCATTTACTACGCCACCGTGAAGCGGCATCTGGACAGCCTCGAAGCCTAACATCCAACCTCAGATTCGCTTATCCAAGGCCAGCGCCAAAAATTTTCAATGGCGGTGGCCTGGTTTTCTGTACCCTTTTTGCGGGGCCTAAAAAAATAGCGGTCCTCTTCAATTTAGCCCTTGACTTTTGTTAGCAGGTCTGCGGGATATCGCTCAAATGACAGCGGTTTTCCCTTAACTTAACGAAAATTGGAAACCGATTGGTTAGGCCTTGTTTGAAAAAAAGGGAGGGATGAGCTAAACCAACAAAATAGCGATAGAGGCCAAGTACACAAAGGCGAGAAAAGACGTATCCAACTTGTCATACCTAGTGGCGATTCTGGGAAACCATTTGAGTTTTTGGAAGAAGCATTCAACCAAATGCCGCTCTTTGTATAACCACCAATCTACCGGCCAAGGATCAGAAACACTGCTCAGTGGCGGGATCGCATAGCTGGCTCCCTGTTCCGAGATGTAATTCCGGATCGCCTTTGCCCCATAAGCACGGTCTGCTAATACATTGCTGCCACTGATTTTTACCTTTTCCAGCAGTTCAACAGCGTGGACTGAATCATGGTCATTCCCCGCAGACAGCATAAATTCAACCGGGTTCCCCAGTCCATCCACGATCGTGTGCAGCTTTGTATTTAACCCGCCTCTGGTTCGCCCAACTGCCTTATCTGCCGTTTTTTCCCCCTCCGTTGGCACTTTTGTGAACCTTGATACAGGTAGAGTCCAGGCTCAGGTTTTCCATATCCGCATCTGCGGACAATGCGCGAAATATGGCTTCCAATGTACCATCGTCCCGCCATTTGGCAAATCGGGCATACACAGACTGCCAGGGGCCATACACCTCCGGCAGTTCTCTCCACTGCGCTCCGCTATGGGCAATCCAAAGCATCCCGTTGAGCATTTTCCGATTATCTTTCCGAGGGCGGCCTCGCTGCCCTGTCCTTTCTGGCGGAAGTATCGCTTTCACGCGCTCCCATTGTTCTTTTGTCAATTCATACCGTTTCATGTCTTTATTTTTGCACACTTACTCTCTTTGTGCAATATTTATTTTTCAAACAGGGCCTAAAAGTTTTCTATTTTTCCGGCGTTCCCGGCAAGGGGCGGCAGGCCATGTGTACGGGGCCCATTAAGCACACCGCTGAATGAGATCGAGATACATCTGGCCGTCGAAAACAACCTTATCATTGGGATGAACACTACCGTCCTCCAGCAGATAGCCGTCCGACCAAGACAGTTCAACCAGCGCCGCCTGGTCTAAAAACTGGAGTACCGTCTCCTGAGACGGCGGGTCCCCGCTTCCGCTGAAAAGCGCTCCGATACTCGCCTCGATCCCCTCCGGCAGCAGGGACCGGCCCCGGGCCGCCCAGTACAGGTTGTGTTCATTGGGGGTCCGGCGGCAGGTGAAGGAGGTCCCGTCCGGCAGGTTGACGCGCATCACGCCCTCCTGGGCTATGGCGGAACTGACCACCTTGCCGCCTTGGATTCCATGGAGCGGCGGACGCTCCTGGCTGCCCTCGCCGTAAAAACGGGTCAGCTCTTTCAGGACCGTATCCATATTCGTGCCCTCCTGGAACTCCAGGGACACCTTGCTCAGTCCCGGGTGGTTATCCAGCTCCGGGCCGAGGTACTGCAAAAACTGAAATTCAGCCGCAGCCGTGCCCCCCAGGCAGGCTACACCTTCGGCGCGAAGCCCCCAGAGACTTACGGTCTCTGTCTCCTGCACAAGGCCCCGCCACTGGATCTGTTCCTCTGTCAGCCCCAGACTCTCGATGACATCCTCCATGGGGGTGTTCCAAGATACGCCGGGGAATTCCAAAAGGGCGGGCTCCTCCGGGGTTGGCCCCTGGGAGCTGCAGGCCGTCAGCAGAAGGGCGAGGCACGCCGCGAGGAGACGTACGGATTTCCTTAGTGGCTTCATGGCATAATCCTTTCTCGGTTTCGCAGGTCAAGAAATTAGAGCGTAATATTATTGTCAACATCTGTTAGTGGCAGCCCAGCCTCTAAACGAAATGTCTTTCCACATGCCGTTATGAGAGGTAATATGTAAAGGGTGGTTTCTGCCACCAAATACATATGGCTGGCGGCTCATTTGTGGTAAGTGGCACAGGCTGGAAGGGCGGTGACAGACCAGGCCGATGCGGGGGTGTCCGGGGTTGACCTGGATGCCCTCTTCCTTGTTACAGGCCCCCGGCAAAGGCGCACTTACTCACCACCCGCAAGCGGGCGGCGGTACTGCTTGCGGCATTCGTGCGCTCGACCAGGGAGGCCCGCCGGATGCGCATCCAGCTTCATAGTCTGGTTGCTGGTACGCCAATTTTCTTTTGCCGGGCAAGTCTGGTGCTGCCGTTCTCCAGTGTTCTGATGGGTGCTGCTCCTGCCCGTTTTCACTTTGTCGGGCAATACAACGTTCGTGAAACGAATGCGCAGCCAGCCCCGGCCACGGGGCTGTTCACGGGGTTTGGGGTACGACCCCAACAAGCAGAAACTGCGGTTTTCGGCAACGCCGGAAATCGCAGTTTCGAGTCTTTGTGGGAACAAAGACACTGCTTGCAACTTTGGTGAATGCCCCAAAATGAGGTTGAATGCCGGTCGATTTTGTGCTATACTTTGAAAATGTCAATTCGACAAATCGGGAATTTACCTTATGGAGGTATCTATCTAAATGAACCCACTTTATGAAAAATATAAAAACTTGAAGATAGATGGTAGCTGGATTGGCTTAGAAGCGGGAACGCAAACACCGTATTTTTGCACTCCTATTGGAGCGGAAATCATTGGCTGGGATAATGGCATACACTACTGCTTTATTAAGAGCTTTGGAGATATGGTGTTCTGCGTCAACCCGGAAACCTGCTGCGATTACAATGTCTATCCAATTGCCCGTAATTTCTGCGATTTCTTGGGGCTGATACTCGCCACTGGTAATACAAATATTTTGCAACAGATTATTTGGTGGGATAAAAAAAGGTTTGAGGATTTTGTTAATAGTCCAGAAGAACAGGAATATAGAGTTCGGCCCGAAGTGCAAGGTGTCTTGAGTACAATTCGCAAAGGGATAGATATAGCACCGATAGATACCCTGTTTGAATATATCAAGGATTTGCAAAGCAATTTCCCCTATGAACAAATTCCATTTACAAATGAATATTATGATACTTTAGGAATTGAGCGGCCAGACGGAACAGAGCCAGAGGAAAATGGCTTCGAGTTTAGAACTGTAGAATTTAAGGTTGATAAAAACTAAGTTCCAGTTTGTCGGGGGCTTTCATCTTTTGGGTGAAAGCCCCCTTGACAAATGCCCTCTTGGTTGCGGTTCCTTGGACAATCCCCCCAGGATTACCGGATTTACAACCACCTTTCATCATTCACCTCAAATTTACTGGCAGCAGGGATAAGCTTAATATAATTTTAGTATACATCATTTTTCACAAAAAAGCAACAAGAAAATCAAAAACATTTGGCTTAATTGGCGAAAATATAACGACATTCTAACGCTTTGCCGCCGCGATGAACTCCCGGAAAAGGGGGTGGGCGCGGTTGGGCCTGCTTTTCAGCTCCGGGTGGAACTGGACGCCTACAAACCAGGGGTGGTCCGCCAGCTCCACGATCTCCACCAGCCGCCCGTCGGGGGACAGGCCGGAGAGGGTCAATCCCGCCGCCGTGAGCTGTTCCCGGAAGGCGTTGTTGAATTCGTACCGGTGGCGGTGGCGCTCGTCGATGTCTTCCCGGCCGTAGGCCGCAAGGGCGCGGCTGTCCGCCGCCAGACGGCAGGGACAGCTCCCCAGACGCATGGTGCCGCCCTTCTCCGTCACATTCACCTGATCGGGCATCAGGTCGATGACCGGGTGGGGGGTATGGGGGTCCAGCTCGCTGGAGTGGGCCCCCGGGAGGCCGGCGGCGTGGCGGGCGAACTCCACCACCGCCATCTGCATCCCCAGACAGATGCCAAGGAAGGGCACCCTGTTCTCCCGGGCGTACCGGATGGCGGAGATCTTGCCCTCCACCCCCCGGCTGCCGAAGCCGCCGGGGACCAGCACGCCCTGGCAGTCCGACAGAAGCCGGGCGGCGTTTTCGTCCGTCACCGTCTCGCTGTCGATCCAGCGGATGTCCACCTTTACGCCGTTTTCGATGCCAGCGTGGGTGAGGGCTTCCGCTACGGAGAGGTAGGCGTCGTGGAGGGCCACGTACTTGCCCACCAGGGCGATGGACACCCTCCCGGAGGGGTGCTTGGCCCGGTGGACCATGGTGGCCCACTCGGTGAGGTCCGGCATGTGGCAGATGAGCCCCAGCCGCCTGACCACCACGTCCGCCAGACCCTCCCGCTCCAGCATCAGAGGCACCTCATAGAGCAGCTCCGCCGTCAGGTTGGGGATGGCGTTTTCCACAGGGATATTGCAGAAGAGGGAGATCTTCTCCAGAATCTCCCGGGGCACGGGGCGGTCACACCGGCACATGATGACGTCCGGCTGGATGCCCAGACTCAGAAGCTCCTTGGCGGAGTGCTGGGTGGGCTTGCTCTTCAGCTCCCCGGTGCCGGGGATGGAGACGATGAGGGAGACATGGATGAACATCACGTTGTTCCGCCCCCGCTCCGCCGCCACCTGGCGGATGGACTCCAGGAAGGGCTGGGACTCGATGTCCCCCACGGTGCCGCCGATCTCCACGATGGCCACGTCGGTATCCGGGGTGTCCAGCCGGTAGATGCGGCTCTTGATTTCGCCGGTGATGTGGGGGATGATCTGGACCGTGCCCCCCAGGTAGTCCCCGCGGCGCTCCCGGTTGAGTACGTCCCAGTAGACCTTGCCGGAGGATACGGAGGAGTTCACGTCCAGATTCTCGTCGATGAACCGCTCGTAGTGGCCCAGGTCCAGGTCCGTCTCCGCGCCGTCGTCGGTGACGAAGACCTCCCCGTGCTGGTAGGGGTTCATGGTGCCGGGGTCCACGTTGAGATAGGGGTCCAGCTTCTGGACCTTCACCCGCAGGCCCCGCTGCTTCAGCAGGCGGCCCAGGGAGGCGGCGGTGATGCCCTTGCCCAGGCCAGACACCACGCCGCCGGTGACAAAAATATACTTTACGGACATTGATATCCCTCCGTTCCCTCCGCAGTATGCCGCGGAGAAAAAATACAAAAACATATGATAGACCTTGGCGGGCGGAAAGTCAAGGCTTTTTCTGCCCTGGGCGCGGGAATCAATTTTGCGTCCGCAGGGCGCGCCGGGCCGTTGCGCCCTACAAATGCGGCTTCATTTTCTCAAAATTGATTTCTCTGTGCCCTGGGGCGGGGGTTTTGAATGAGTAAATAAATTGTGGAGGAACGCGGTCCCAGTCCTAAGCCGCAGGCGGGCACACGGATGGGGCCGCTGCAGAATCTCATATGGCGGGAAAAGGACCGGCCAGACGGGATGCAGCGGTTGTGAATACAGGTTCTTAATTATCCCTGCATCCTGCCCAAATTTCTATAGACAACCCGGAAACAATATGGTACAATGACCAAAAGGCGGCAAAATCATCTGCGGCCTCTTTCTTTTTATCCATTTACCCTATCACACATGCGGAAAAGGAGGATTTCTCTATGGGTGCTGAGAGCTATACCGGCAGAATCAACCGTAAGCTGAGCAAAAAGCTGCGGATCGTAGAGGTGGCCGCCGGACGGGAAAAAGCGGATCTGGTATTGAAAAACACGACCTATGTCAACGTCTTCTCCAGCGAACTCTGCCATGGAGATATCGCCGTGGCGGAGGGGCTTATCGTCGGCATGGGGGAGTACAGCGGCCGGCTGGAGTTTGACATGGCCGGAAAGATCGTCCTCCCCGGCTTTATCGACGCCCACATCCATCTGGAGAGCGCCATGGTCTCCCCCCGTGAGTTCGTCAAGGCGGTGCTGCCCCACGGCACCACCACCGTCGTCACCGACCCCCACGAGATCGCCAACGTCATGGGAGCCGACGGCATCGAGTATATGCTCCAGGCCACCGAGGGCCTGCCCGTGGACGTGCGCTTCATGCTGCCCTCCTGCGTTCCCGCCACTCCCATGGACGAGAGCGGCGCGGTGCTGGACTACCGGACCATCGACTCCTTCTATGACCACCCCCGGGTGCAGGGACTGGCGGAGATGATGAATTATCCAGGCGTCATCGGCGCGGACCCCCAGGTCATCGAGAAGATCGTAGCCGCCCAGGCCCACCACAAGAAGATCGACGGCCACGCCCCCGGTCTGGAGGGGAATGACCTCAATGCCTACATCGCCGCCGGGGTCTACTCCGATCATGAATGCTCGGACCCCGCCGACGCCATTGCCAAGCTGGAGCGGGGCCAGTTTATCATGATCCGGGAGGGTACCGCCGCCCGGAACCTCCAGGCCCTGCTGCCCCTGCTGACGGAGAAGTACGCGGACCGGTGCATGTTCTGCTGCGACGACAAGCATCCCAGCGACCTGCTGGAGAAGGGGCACATCGACTTCAACATCCGGGAGGCCATCCGTCAGGGCGTGGACCCCATCGTGGCGGTAAAGGTGGCCTGCCACCACGCGGCCCGGTATTTCCTGCTGAACAACCGGGGGGCCATTGCCCCCGGATATCTGGCGGACTTCGTGGTCATCGACAATTTCCAGGATTTCAACATCCTGCAGGTCTTCAAGAAGGGCGAGGAGCTGTATGACGGCAAGACCGTCCGGGAGTTCGCCGCCCCGGAGATCGATCCGTACCTGACGGAGAAGGCCCACGACACCTTCCATGTGTCCCGGCTGGCGGCGGAGGACTTTGCCGAGCGGCGGCCCCGGGGCATTATCGGCATGGTGCCCGGGGAAATCGTCACCGTGGACCAGGGGTACTCCGACCACATCGACGCCGAGTGGGATATCCTCAAAATTGCCGTCATTGAGCGCCACAAGCACACCCGCCACATCGGCGTGGGCTATCTGCAGGGATACGGCCTCAAACGGGGCGCGGTTGCCACCAGCGTCTCCCACGACTCCCACAACATCATCGTGGTGGGAGCCAACGAATCGGATATGGCCGCCGCCGCCAACCGGGTGGCGGAGAACCGGGGCGGCATCGTGGTCATGGAGGACGGTCAGGTCCGGGGCGAGGTGGTCCTGTCCATCGCGGGCCTCATGAGCGACGACACGCTGGAGAACGTCAACGAGGCGCTGGAGAGCGCCAAGGCCGCCGCCTTTGCCCTGGGAGTCAGCCGGAATATCGATCCCTTCATGACCCTGAGCTTCATGTCCCTGCCGGTAATCCCCACCCTGCGCCTCACCACCCGGGGCGTTATCGATGTGGCAAAGCAGCAGTATATCTGAGGAGCTGTATTCACAGGCGCTGAGCGCTGTCCGGCCGGGGCTTTTACCGTGCTGCCGCGTTAACAAATCTTGAAATATGTCCAGTATTCCCGGGGTTTTTGCACATCCGGAAGGGCTGGATGGAAAATTCCTCCTGCATTTCACTTTATTGTGGGAGTTATCTCTTGAGGGGAATCCTGCCGCCCTGACCGTCTTTTTCCGGTGTGGAAATATCCGGAAAACCGCTCCCGTACCGGATAGGGACTTGACATTTTTCCGAAACACGATATAATCTAATCAACCATATTACTTGAGGCGGTTTTTGATATGACATATAGATTGATTTGCGACAGCTGCACCGATCTTCCCTCCGAGCTGGGCGCGGACACCCATGTGAAAAAGGTTCCCCTGACCATCCAGGTCGGTCCGGAGACGGTCGTGGACGGCGAGGATTTCCGGCAGGGTGAGCTGCTGCAAAAGATGCGGGCCTGGCCCGGCGCGCCCAAGACGGCCTGTCCCGCCCCATCCACGTATCTGGAGCAGTTTCTGGAGGAGGGGGACAGCTATGTGGTTACCCTGTCGGGCCTGCTGTCAGGCTCCTACAACGCCGCCATGCAGGCCAGGGCCATCTATCAGGAGGAGGGCGGCAAGGGGAACGTCCACGTGTTCAACTCCCGCTCCGCCTCTGCGGGGCAGGCCCAGATCGCTCTGCTGATCCGGGAACTGGCGGGCCGGAGCCTGCCCTTTGCCCAGGTGGTAGAGCAGGTGGAGGCCTTTATCTCCCGGATGCAGACCCTCTTCGTTCTGGAGAATCTGGATAATCTCCGCAAGAACGGCCGCCTGACCAAAATGCAGGCGCTGGTGACCGGCGCACTGCGGGTGAAGCTGCTGTGCGGCGCTACCCGGGAGGGAGAGATACAGAAGCTCGGGCAGGGCCTGTCCATCCGGCAGACTCTGGCAAAGATGGTCTCCCGCATGGCGGAGGACCCCGGCCACGCGGACCGGCGGCTGGTGATCGCCCACTGCAACTGCAGGGAGAGGGCGGAGTCCGTCCGGGAGATGATCCAGAGCCGCTGCCGGTTCGGCGAGATCCTGATTGTCCCCACCGGCGGCATCTCCACCGTTTATGCAGACGACGGCGGGATCATCGCCGCGTATTGACGCTATGCAGCCCCCGGCGCTTTGGCGCCGGGGGCTGCTGCTTATTTATTCTCCGCCGCCCGCTTGGCCATGATGGCCGCCTGGTAGCGGGGGATCAGCGCCATGGGGTCCTTGCCGTCGGTAAGACCCAGCTCCGCTGCTTCCGCCAGCTCCTTTTCCGCCCATGCGGGCATGGGCTGGGCCTTCAGGTAGTCATTCAGCGCTTCGTAAATTTCCTTTCCGGTCATATCGTCCTCCTCCGTTGTATCCAAGGGTCTGATAAACGCCGTTACCAGATTCCTGCTTCTGGTCCGGCGGAACACGCCGCCGCCGTCGGACTGGCTGCCCGCCTCTCCGGCGGAGGTGTTGCCCTCAATGGCGGTGACGGTTTCCTCTCCGGCGCTCTCCAGAATTCCGGTGTGTCCAAAGTTGTAAAGAATGATGTCCCCGGGGACCGGGCGGTCAACAATCTGCTCCGGCTGGTGCTTCCGGTACCAGTCCAGCAGCTGAGAACAGCTGGCCGTCTTATAGGGCAGCGGCCTCCCCGCCTGAGCGCAGCACCACTGGACGAACATCATGCACCAGGGATACCCGTCCAGGCCGTACCACGCGCCATACTTTGTCCGGTTGGAGTTGGCCGGCGTCTCCGTGTTTCCCAGCTCCCCCGCGGCAATCTTCACCACATCCCGGCCTTTGGCAGAAGCGCGCGCCGCCGGGTCACGGGCCGGCCTTTCGATGATGGTCTCGTTCATACAGCATCCTCCTTGCAATTCCCGCGCCCCCGCTTCCAGCGTATACCGGACGGCCCTGTCCGGTGACGCCAAATTTTTCCGGATATCCGCCTGCCTGCGGTTTTTGATTTTTGTATTGCATGGGGTCCGGAAAGTGTGGTACACTGAAAGCAGTAAAAACAAAGGAGGCGAAGCCATGCACATTCCCGCCTGTCCCACGGCGGATACCGAGCTGCTGGATTTCCGGGAAGCCCTGGAGCCGGCGCTGCGCCCTTCCCCGGATTATGACGCGGACCGGTGGCTGTACGTGCCCAATACCTACCGGGAATACCGCTATCTTCTGGGTACCCGGGGCAGCCGGCCGCTGCTCTGTCTGGGGGTGAACCCCTCCACCGCCATCCCCGGGGACCTGGACAACACGCTGAAAAGTGTGGAGCGCATCGCGCTGGGCAACGGGTTTGACAGCTTCATCATGTGCAACGTCTACGCCCAGCGGGCAACCCGGCCCGGCGACATGGAGCCGGTGCTGAATCCGGCCCTCCACCGGGAGAATCTGGCGGCCTTCGCCTATGCCCTGTCCCTGTCGGATGCCCCGGCGGTCTGGGCGGCCTGGGGGACGGTCATCGAACAGCGGCCCTATCTGCCCGGATGCGTCCGGGACCTCATCGAGACGGGGCGGCGGTACGGCGCACGCTGGTACACCGCCGGCGCGCGCTCCAAACGGGGGCATCCCCATCACCCCCTGTATCTCCGCAAGGACAGCCTCCTGGAGGAATTTGACGCGGCGGCTTACTGCGACAGCCTTTTTGCCGCGCTGTAACGCCATACATAACAAAACGGAACAGATTACCCTGCAAGGAGTGTGACAACTATGGAGCAGATTTATGTAACCGGCCACCGCAACCCGGACACGGATTCCATCGTCTCCGCCATGGCCTACGCGGCTCTGCGCAGCGCCACGGGGGACCGGCGCTACACCGCCGCCCGGCTGGGCCACATCAGCGACGAAACCCGGCTGATCCTGAATCTCTTCGGCTTTGAGCCCCCGCTTCTTATCAAGAGTATGCACACGCAGGTGCTGGATCTGGACTACGATGTGCCGCCTATTCTCAATGAGGCTGTGACCGTCAACCGCGTGTGGTCGGCCATGGAGGCGGACAAGCACATCTCAGCCATCCCCATCTCCGACGACGAGGGCCGGTTGTGCGGCATGATGACGGCGGGGGACATCGCGGCCTACGACATGGAGACCGTCGAATGTCCCCGGCTGTGGGAGGTTCCCCTCTTTAACATCCTCAGCGTTCTGGAGGGTCAGCTGCTGGGGGAAACGGCCGAGGTGGTGAACACCATCTCGGGCGAGGTGGTGCTGGCCCTGCCCCAGTCCTCGGAGCTGCCCCCCTTCCGGCAGAAGGATACCATACTGATCTGCGGCAACCAGCCGGAAATGCTCCGCCGGGCGGTGGACTTCGGCGTGGCCTGCATCATCCTTTGTCAGGCGGAGCTGCCCGACGGCATCCGGGAGAATCCCGGCCGGACCTGTATCATCTCTACCCCCTATGACAGCTACCGCACGGTCCGCCGGATCTTCCAGGCCATCCCCGTGGGCCGTCTGGCCCGGAAGGAGACCATCACCGCCTTCCACCTGGACGACTATATCGATGACGTTCAGGAGGTGGTCCAGAAGAGCCGCTACCGGAGCTATCCCATTCTGGACGCGCAGGAGCGGGTAGTGGGCACCCTCTCCCGGTACCACCTCATCAAGCCCCGGCGCAAGCAGGTGGTGCTGGTGGACCACAACGAGGCGGCCCAGTCGGTTCCCGGGCTGGAGGAGACGGACATCCTTGCCATCATCGACCATCACCGGCTGGCGGACATCCAGACCAAGAATCCCATCTACTTCCGCAACGAGCCGGTGGGCAGCACCTGCACCATCGTGGCGGGGATGTACCAGGAGCGGGGGCTGATGCCCTCTCCCAAGCTGGCGGGACTGATGGCGGCGGCCATTGTGTCCGACACGGTGATGTTCAAGTCCCCCACCTGTACCGCCAGGGACCGCCGCATGGCGGAGCGCATGGCCCATATCGCGGATCTGTCTCTGGACGAGCTGGGCCGGAAGATCTTTTCCGCCTCCACCCCGGAGGACAAACCGGTGGAGCAGCTCCTTTTTACGGACTTCAAGGAGTTCCACATCGCGGGACATGACTTTGGCGTGGGACAGATCACCTGTGTGGATTCCGACCGCCAGCTCACGAGAAAGGACGAGTTCCTCCGGCTCATGGAGCGGACGAAGGAGGAGCATCAGTACAGTATGATTATTCTGATGCTGACGGACGTGCTGCTGGAGGGAAGCAAGGTCCTGTGCGTTGGCGGGGAGGATACCTTCCAGCAGGCGTTCAACACGGAGCTGAAGGAGCATGAGGCGTTTTTGCCCCATGTGATGTCCAGGAAGAAACAGATTATTCCGATGCTGTCGGCGCTTTGGGGGTGATCTTCGCGCCCTTCGGGCGCGGGCGGGAGTTGTTTCTCCT
>JAAZZJ010000150.1 GCA_014237695.1 Oscillospiraceae bacterium
CCAGACCCCCGCCAAGCAGAAGAAGAAGGCCTTCGAGACCATGGAGATCTACGCCCCCATCGCCCACCGCCTGGGTCTGGCGAAGATGAAGTGGGAGCTGGAGGACCTGTCTCTGAAATACCTGGACCCGGTGGCCTACGATGAGATCAACCGGAAGCTGGCCCAGGCCAGCGCGGAACACGGCCAGTTCATGAGCCGGGTCCAGGAGGAGATCAGCTGCCGCCTGCTGGAGCTGAATGTCCCCCACGCCACCGTCTACGGCCGGGTGAAGCACCCCTACAGCATCTACCGGAAGATGTACCTCCAGGAGAAGACCATGGAGGAGCTGTACGACCTGTTCGCCTTCCGTGTGCTGGTGGACACGGTGAAGGACTGCTATAACGTCCTGGGCGTGGTCCACGATATCTACAAGCCCATTCTGGGCCGGTTCAAGGATTATATTGCCACACCCAAGCCCAATATGTACCAATCTCTCCACACCACCGTCATCGGGGAGGAGGGCATTCCCTTCGAGGTGCAGATCCGCACCTATGACATGCACGCCATCAACGAGTACGGCGTGGCCGCCCACTGGAAGTACAAGCAGGGTATCAAGAAGGAGGGAGGCGAGGCGGACTACGAGTGGATCCGCCGCCTGCTGGAAAATCAGGAGGACGCCGACGCGGAGGAGTTCATCCACTCCCTGAAGGTGGACATGTTCGCCGACGAGGTCTTCGTCTTCACCCCCCGGGGGGACGTCATCAACCTCCCCGCCGGAGCCACCCCTATCGACTTTGCCTACTCCATCCACTCCGCCATCGGCAACACCATGGTGGGTGCAAAGATCAACGGCCGGATGGTGGGCTTCGACTACCAGCTCCACAACGGCGACGTGGTGGAGATCAACACCTCCAAGGCCGCCCACGGCCCCAGCCGGGACTGGATGAAGATCGCCAAGAGCAGCGAGGCCCGCAGCAAGATCCGCCAGTGGTTCAAGCGGGAGCGCCGGGAGGAGAACATCGCCCAGGGCCGGGCTTCCTTCGAGTCGGAGCTGAAGCATGTGGGCCTCACCATGAGCCAGATCACGGCCTCCGACGTGCTGCCCAGCATCCTCAAGCGGGTGAGCTTTCAGTCTCTGGACGAAATGTACGCCGCCATCGGCTACGGAGGCCTGACGGCCCTGAAGGCGGTAAACAGGGTCCGGGACGAGCTGCTCCAGATCAACCGGGCCGCAGCCATGGCCAAGGCCGCCGAGGAGGCCGCCGCCAAAGCGGCCCAGGAGGCCAAGGCCGCCCAGCAGTCCGCTCTGCCCAAGAAGGTCAAGAGCGAGAAGGGCATCGTGGTGGAGGGCCTCTCCAACTGTCTGGTGAAGTTCTCCAAGTGCTGCGCCCCCGTGCCGGGGGACGAGATCATCGGCTTCATTACCCGGGGCTACGGCGTATCCGTCCACCGCAGGGACTGCCCCAACGCCCAGCCGGATCACCACGTAGAGGCCAACCAGGGCCGCTGGATCAAGGTCAGCTGGAGCGATGACATCCGGGATTCCTATACCACCGGACTGGAAGTGGTGTGCAAGGACCGGGCCAACCTGCTGGTGGACATTTCTACCGCCGTGAGTACCTGCAAGGTCAACATCAGCAACCTGAACGTCCACACCACCGCCGACGGCTTCGCCATTTTCCATCTGACACTCTCTGTCACGGATTCCAGGCAGCTGGACCAGGTCATGCGGAAGATCCATCAAATTTCCAGCGTCATGAAGGTGAACCGCCCGGCGGGATAAAGCAAAACGTTTCACGTGAAACATTTGTTCTTTTTTGAAGGAGCGTTTTTATGAGAGCAGTCGTGACCCGGGTGAAGTCCGCGTTGGTAGAGATCGATGGGAAAATAAACGGCCAGATCGGCCGGGGCTATCTGATCCTGCTGGGGGTCGGCCCCAGCGATACGGAGGATACCGCCGTCAAGCTGGCGGACAAAATATGCAACCTCCGGGTTTTCGAGGATGAAAACGGGAAAATGAACCGGAGTCTGGAGCAGGTGGAGGGGGGCATCCTGGTGGTGAGCCAGTTCACCCTGTATGCCGACACCTCCAGCCGGAGGCCGGGGTTTACCGGAGCCGCCAAGCCGGATGCGGCCATTCCGCTCTATGAGAGGTTTATGGCCCGCTGCCGGGAGCGGGGCTTTGACGTCCAGCACGGGGAGTTCGGCGCGGATATGCAGGTGTTCTCCCAGAACGACGGCCCGGTGACCATTTTGTTCGATACGGAGAAATAATATGGAGTACAGACCCTTTACCCTGGAGGACCTTCCTCGGACGGCGAAATTGTATGTGGACTACTACAACGCCTATGAGGACGGAGAGGGAACCATTGAGACCACAACTAAGCGCATCCATCAGGTCATGACCCGGGAGGACGCCTTCGGCCTGCTGCTGGAGGACAAGGGCCGGCTGCTGGGCTTCGCCATGGGGTATTTTGAGCAGTACGACGACTGTCAGGCGTATGATCTGATTGAAATTGTTGTTGCCGGGGAGCGGCAGAATCAGGGCCTTGGCACTGCGTTTATGCGGGAGCTGGAGCGGCGTGTCAGGGAGAAGGGCGCGATGCTGATCCAACTCCAGTCGGTGAATGATGCGAAGCACGAACATTTCTATGATAAATTAGGATTTAAGGACGCAAAAAATCTGGTTTTGAAAACAAAAATGTTGGGATAAGGAGCCTGTTATGATTTTTGACACCCTCCCTGTTGGGAAGATCGACACCAACTGCTACCTGATCGGCGATGAGGCCGCGAAGGCCTGCGCCGTGGTGGACCCCGGCGGCTCCCCGGAAAAGGTGCTGTCCATGATCGAAAAGAGCGGTCTGGAGCCGCGGATGATCCTTCTGACCCACGGCCACTGGGACCACGTGGGCGCCATCCCCGCCCTGCTGGAGAAGTGGCCGGACCTGCCGGTGTACGCCCACGAGAAGGAGCTGTGCCCGGCGGACGAGCCCAATCCCCACTACTTCTTTCCCCACGCGGGGAAGAACCAGCGGACCTACAGCGAGGGGGACACCCTCTCTCTGGGCGGCCTGACGCTGAAGGTCCTTCATACCCCGGGCCACTCGGCGGGCAGCGTGGTGATCCTGGCGGAGGACGTGATGCTCTGCGGAGACACCTTGTTTGCCGGAAGCTGTGGGCGGTGCGACCTGCCCGGGGGGAGCGAGGAGGATATGATGCGCTCCCTGAAGCGGCTGGGACGGCTGGAGGGGGACTACCAGGTCTGCCCGGGGCACGGGAGACTGTCCTCCCTGGCCCTGGAGCGGGACGTCAATCCCTATATGCGGCAGGCGCTTTGCCTATGAAATTGATTTTTACCGGCCACGACTACCGCTACGCCGTGGAGCAGAGCCTGCTGGCCTTCTTCCCGGAGGAGCGGCCCGTCTGCGAGGGGGAGGACCCCCATACGGCCCGCGTGGCCCTGACCATGGACGGCCCTGCCGCCTCCGCCGTCACGGAGCTGTCCGTGGACGGGAAGACCTCCCGGGGGACGGCCTGTGTGGACACCTCCGGCGCGGCGGACGAATATGAGAGGGAGCGCTTGAAGCAGCGGGCCGTGAAGCTCAGCTTCTTCGAGGCCGCCCGGGCCCTCACAGGCGTCGCCCCCGCCTGGGGAGCCCTCACCGGCATCCGCCCCGCCAAGCTGGCGGCGGGATTGCTGGAGGAGGGGAAGAGCGAGGCGGAGACGGACGCCATCCTGCGGGACACCTACTTTGTTTCCGAATCCCGGCGGAAGCTGTGCCTCCCCTGCGCCAAGGCTGGCCTGGAGGCCAAGCGGGAGCTGCAAAAAAACGAGATATCCCTGTATGTGGGCATCCCCTTCTGCCCGACCCGGTGCGCCTATTGCAGCTTCGTCAGCAACAGCGTGGAAAAATCCTTTCATCTGGTGGAGCCCTACTTGCAGGCCCTGCTGGCGGAGGCGGACAGCGCGGCGTCCATGGTGAAGGAGCTGGGTCTGCGTGTCCGTTCCTTCTATATGGGCGGCGGCACCCCCACTACCCTGACGGCGGAGCAGATGGACCGGCTGCTGGGCCGGCTCAATGAAAAGTTTGACCTTGCCGGCGCCGTGGAGCGCACCGTGGAGGCCGGCAGGCCGGACACCATCACGGCGGAGAAGCTGGCGGTCCTCCGGAAAAACGGGGTAGACCGGATCAGCGTCAACCCTCAGTCCATGGATGACCGGGTCCTTGCCGCCATCGGGCGGCGGCACAGCGGAGACGGCATCCGGGCCGCCATGGAACTGGTGAAGGCCGCAGGCTTCCCCCATGTGAACATGGACCTCATCGCCGGACTGCCGGAGGACACGCCGGAGGGCTTCCGGCGGACTCTGGACGAGGTCATCGCCTTTGGTACGGACAATATCACCATTCACACCCTTTCTCTGAAGAAGGGAAGCCGCATCACCCTGGAGGGCACCCGGATTCCTACGGTGGAGGAGGTGGCCGCCATGCTGGATTACGCCGCCCCCGCCTTGAGGGGCGCGGGGTTCGCTCCCTACTATCTCTACCGGCAGAAGTACATGTCCGGCAGCTTTGAAAATGTGGGCTGGTGCAGGCCGGGAGGAACCGGGTGGTACAACATCTATATTATGGAGGAGCTTCACACCATCCTCAGCCTGGGCGCGGGGGGCTCCACCAAGATGGTGGACCCGGCGAGGAACCATATTGAGCGGGTGTTCAATCTGAAGTTCCCCCAGGAGTATATTCAGCGTCCGGAGAAAATTGCCGCAAATCAGGAAGCGTTCCGGGCGTTTTACGCAAATATCATATAGTATAACGCAGCAGAGAGGAGAAGAAATTTTATGGCTTATTCCCTCGCTCAGATCAACGACGCCGTCCGCAGCGATCCCAGCGGCTTTGTTCAGGAGAGCGACGCGGCATACAACAAGAAAATCGAGGCCGCCGCCAGGAAGATTGCGGCCAACCTCAGCAGGTCACGGATCGTTCTTCTGTCCGGTCCCTCCGGCTCCGGCAAAACCACCACCGCCAAGAAAATCGAGGCCAAGCTGGAGGAGATGGGCATCCACTCCCATGCCGTATCCATGGACAACTACTTCAAAACCGTGGATCCGGAGACCGCTCCCCGGAATCGGGATGGGCAGATTGATTATGAATCTCCCTTCTGCATGGATATGGACCTGCTCAACCGGCATTTTGCCGCGCTGGACCGTGGGGAGAAGATTCTGATCCCCAAGTTTGAGTTTGCCCGGCAGATGCGCTCGGACATCAAGAGCCAGCCTCTTCAGCTGGGCAGCGATGAAATCGCTATTTTTGAGGGGATCCACGCCCTCAACGATATCATCACCGGCCGGAACCCGGAGGCGGCCAAGGTGTACATTTCCGCCCGCTCCGACATCCTGGGAGAGGCGGGTGAAGTGGTGTTCAAGCGGACCTGGCTGCGCCTGGAGCGGCGCACGGTGCGGGACAGCAAGTTCCGGGCCTGGAAAGCGGATGTGACGGTACGCATGTGGGCCAACGTCCGCCGGGGAGAAAAGCTGTACATCTCTCCCTTCAAGGACAACGCCAGCATCGTCTTCGACAGCGCTCTGCCCTACGAGGTCAGCGTCATCCGGGCCTTTGCGCAGCCGCTGTTTGACCATCTGCGGGTGTCGCCGGACATGGAGCGCTATGAGGAGGTCAGGCAGCTGGCGGAGGCGTATCCCCGGTTTGAGATTCTGGATGAGAGCTATGTGGCGCCCAACTCCTTGATCCGGGAGTTTATTGGCGGCGGTATTTATGACGATTGAGAGTGGAGGAAGTATGAAATTTGAGATTACCATCCATCCCCTGCATAAGGTCCTGGGGTGTGCCGGAGACGCCGCGCTGGATGCGGCCTCCGCTCTCCGGGAGGGAGCCTCCGCCGTGGAACGGCGGGCAGCGGAATCCCTGTCCCAGTTCCGGCTGGAGCGGGAGATCCGCGATTTGCAGGAGGAGATCGGGCTGCAGATGCGTGCGGTAGGGGAAATGATGTACGCTTCCCACAGGGGGCATCCTGCCGACAGCGGCCAGGTGCAGGAAGTCCTGGAATATGTGGACGGTCTGTACGAGGAGCTGGAGGCCCACCGGCGGGAGCTGGAGACCCTACGGGGACTGCTGGTTTGTTCCTCCTGCGGCGAGGGGAACAGCGCGGGGAGCCTGTACTGCCAGAACTGCGGGAAGCCGCTCAGCAGAGGGTAGAGCGATCTTCTCTGCCGCCGCTGCGCGGCGGCATGGGGGCGTTTTCTTTTTGAAAGCCCGGGGGCTACGCGCCCCCCGTGGGCCGCCTGCGGCGGCCTTAGCGCTAAAAGCGCCGCCTTGCGGCGCTTC
>JAAZZJ010000151.1 GCA_014237695.1 Oscillospiraceae bacterium
GGCGCGGACGCGGGCTCCACCATTCCCATGTCCTTCGGCTTCGATCAGTGGTGCTGGGGTCAGAACATCTTCTACGCCCCCTTCGGCCTGACCAACTGGTCTGACGTATGCGCTGACCTGCGCCTGACCAAGGATAAGGAAGTGGTCTTCGACTGCGTCAGCGACGGCTACCGCGAGGCCATCACCTACTACCATGACTGGTATGCCGACGGCCTCATCGGCATTGAGGATTTCAGCCAGGATGACAAACAGTACCTTGCCAAGTGCGCCCAGGGGTACGTGGGCGTGGCCACCTGGTGGGAGATCAACGAGCTGATGGCCGATCACGCCGCCGATTACGTCTACCTGCCTCCGCTGAAGGGTCCCGACGGCACCTGTACCGTGACCATCAAGTCCGCCGGCTCCGCCGTCAACTCCGGGATGCTGTCTATTACCAAGGCCTGCGAAAGTCCTGCCAACCTGCTGAAGTTCTACGACCAGTGGTATACCGGCGAGAACGTCATGCAGCTCCAGTACGGTCCTATCGGCGTGTACTTTAACGAGGAAAAGGACGCTCAGGGCATGTACGTCTCTATCACCGACGAGGAGGCGCGGGAGAAGTTCGGCAAGTCCGCCGGTGAGCTGAAAGCCGCCAGCGAGGTCCAGGGCCCCAAGCTGATCCTCTCTGAGTACTACACCAACGTCTTCCACATGGAGGACCGCGCCCTCCAGCGTCTGGACGATCTCCAGAATTTCTGGTTCAAGTATGTGGATGATTTCACCTTCTATCCCGTGGACTGCGTGTTCACCCAGAGCGAGCTGGACGATTTGGATCTTTACAGGCCCGACTTTGAGAACCACGTCAAGGAGCAGGAAGCCCTCTGGTTCCGGGACGGCGGCCCCAGCGACGCCGAGTGGGAAGCCTACAAGCAGGACCTGATCGATACCTACGGCATGAATCAGATCCTGGAGGTCTACAAGAACGCCTATGACCGGTATGCCGCTGCGGAATAAGAACGCATAACACTACACCTTTCTCTCTTGAAAAGGGGGCGGCCCCGGGCCGTCCCCTTTTTTACAAAAACTGCGATGGATATAAAAGATATTTTTACACTCTACGACGCCCGCTCTCCGATGCGCTATGACTTGTCGGATCACAGCCGCGGCCTGTCGGACTTCCGGCAGGTAGTCATTGCGGACTGGGGAGATTTGCGGCTGGTTATCAAAATCGCACACAACGCCTTTACCACGCCCCTCCGGGTGGAAGGCTGGCGGCAGGCAATCGAAGCCTACCGCTCCATCGGCTGCTATTGTCCTCGGATTATACCCAACCGGAAGGGAAAATTTACCGAAGCGGTAGAATATCACGGTCTGCCCTGCGTTGTTTTCGCGGAGGAATACTCCGCCTACCGGACGGCGGAACAGTTTGACCAGCGGCGTATCTGGAAGGACGGCCGGCGTGTGTACAAGGAGGCCGCCCTCCGCCTGACGGCGCAGGCGGGCGCGCAAAGGTGGGGCTTTGTGGACTTCCCATCGGCGTACTGCATCCTGGAGCCCTTTGACCCGTCCGAGGACGATGATGAGGTTATGGAGTGCGCTCTGCGCGTCAAGAAGATGATGGAAAAGGAGTTCCCGGAACAAAGAAACCGCTTCCAACGAATCTGGGATGCCTTTCTGGAGAACAAGGTTGCTCTGTCCCGCGTTTACCAGCAGCTTCCCGTCTCCGTTTTTCAGGCGGATATGGGCGGGGGGAATGTACTGCTGGATGAGGATTTACGGCTTGTAGGTGTGCTGGACTTCAATCTGAGCGGGCGGGAGACGGTACTCAATATGCTGTTTCGGGAGTCCTTCGTCAATTTTGAGGATGATGAGAAAAATATGCTATACGACGGAGAGCTGCAAGAAAAAGCGTTTACTCTGTTCATAGAAAATCTCAAGATCATAAAAAAATATTACACGTTCAACCAGGTGGAAGCAGATGCCGCGCCGCTGCTCTACCGGTATCTGCGTCCTTTCTGGTGGTATACGGTCCGGGCCGTCGAAACGAGTCGGAAGGATGCCGCGAAGATAGAGCGCGTCCTGGCTTGGATGGAAGTGGAGCAGGCGCGTAAGCTGGAGCTTTAATACGAGGTGAGGAAATTGACCGATGGTATCGTAATCAGGTTCTTGCGTCCTTCGGACCTCCACCCGCAGATGCTGGCCGGCTTTCAGCACAGACAGGTCATATCTGACAAATGGGTGAAGGATGGAAACGGTTATAAATGGATAAAAACTGACGAAATACGGGAGTGGGACAACGACAAACGGATTTGGATTCCAGGATATTTGATGCAGCAGATAGAGCGAGGCGGCGCTGCTGCCGGAGCTTTCGTAAATGGCCGGATGATTGGCTTTGCGTCTTTAGACGGAATCCTGATGAGCAGACCGGAAAAATATGCGAATTTGACCATGCTTTTCATCGATAACCGGTGGCAGCGGCAAGGAATCGGAAAAAAACTGTTCCAACAGATTTGCCGGCACGCGAAGCGCAAGGGCGCGGATAGAGTTTTTATTTCGGCGATTCCATCCCATGATACGATTTCGTTTTATTTCAGCATGGGATGTTTAGATGCGGCATACATCATAGGTGAATTTGCAGACACGGACTATGATCGGTATTTGGAATATCATTTGAAGTGAATTGAGGAGGAAATACGATATGACCAGCGAAGCCCTTCAGAAAGCCCGGGCCTTCGAGGCCCAGTACGGCCCCCACATCCCCTCCAGGGAACGGCCCGCTTTCCACCTGACTCCCACCATCGGCTGGATGAACGACCCCAACGGCTTCTCTCTCTACAAGGGGGAGTACCATCTTTTTTATCAGTACCACCCCTATTCCAACGAGTGGGGACCCATGCACTGGGGACACGTGAAGAGCCGGGACCTGATCCGCTGGGAGCGTCTGCCCGCCGCCCTGGCCCCGGACTGCGGCTACGACGCGGCGGGGTGCTTCTCCGGCGGCGCGGTGGAGATGCCCGACGGACGGCAGATGCTCATGTACACCGGCGTCCAGCGGGGGCGCGATGCCGATGGATTCATCCGGGATATCCAGACCCAGTGCATCGCCATCGGAGACGGCGTGGATTACGACAAATGCGAGCTGAACCCGGTCCTGACCGGCAAGGATCTGCCGGAGGGCGGCAGCACGGTGGACTTCCGGGACCCCAAAGTCTGGCGGGAGGCAGATGGAATGTATTACGCTGTCATCGGCAACCGCGCCGCAGACGGCAGCGGGGCCATCCTGCTCTACAGCAGCGGGGACGGCCGGAAGTGGACGTTCGTCCGCACCCTGGACGCCTGCCATAACCAGTACGGAAAAATGTGGGAGTGCCCGGATTTCTTCCCGCTGGACGGGAAGCAGGTCCTGCTCACCAGCCCCCAGGAGATGCAGCCCGTGGGACTGGAATTTCATGCCGGAAACGGGACGCTGTGTCTTATCGGAGACTACGACCCGCAGGAGGCGGGCTTCATCCGGCAAAATGCCCAGGCGATCGACTATGGCCTGGACTTCTATGCGCCCCAGACGCTGCTGACCTCCGATGGGCGGCGGGTGATGGTGGCCTGGATGCAGAATTGGGCCACCGCAGGTGCGAAGCCTTATCACTGCCGCTGGTTTGGGCAGATGACCTTGCCCCGCGAGCTGTCCGTGAAAGACGGGCGGCTGTATCAGACACCCGCGCGGGAGCTGGAGAACTATCGCGGCCCGCGCGTCATGCACCACAACATCCCTGTCAGCGGCGAGGTCAACCTGCCCGGCGTTCAAGGAAGGACCTTGGACATGACGGTCACCGTCCGGCCCATCGGGAAGGATTCCTACCGTTGGTTCCGCATCCGGGTGGCCAAGGACGGGGAGCATGAGACCATCATCCGCTACCGCCCCGACCAGGGGACAGTCAAGATCGACCGGACCCGCAGCGGCCTGCCCCACGACATCGTCCATACCCGCAGCTTCTTTGTGCGGGACCGGGGCGGGGAGATCAAGCTCCGCCTGGTGCTGGACCGCTTCAGCCTGGAGGTCTTCGTCAATGACGGGGAGCAGGCGGCCAGCGCGGTGATCTACACCCGCCAGGAGGCGGACGCCATCAGCTTTGAGGCTGGCGGCTCGGTGTTGATGGATGTGGAAAAATACGATCTGGTGTTTGGTGAGGAGGCGTGAACCATGGCGGAGAAAACCTTTGACGTGGTTGCTCTGGGGGAGCTGCTGATCGATTTTACGGAAAGCGGCCTCAGCTGCCAGAATAATCCCCTTTTCGAGGCCAACCCCGGCGGCGCGCCTTGCAACGTGCTGGCGATGCTGAGAAAGCTGGGGCGGAGCTGCGCTTTTGCCGGTAAGGTAGGGGACGATATGTTTGGCCAGCAGCTTCGCTCTGTGGTAGAGGAAGCCGGGATCTGCGGGGACTATCTGGTAACGGACCGGAATGCGCGGACCACCCTGGCTTTTGTCAAGAAGCTGCCCAACGGCGACAGGGACTTCTCCTTCTTCCGCAACCCCGGCGCGGACATGATGCTCACCGAGGCGGAGGTGCCGGGGGAAGTAGTTGGCAGGAGCCGTATTTTCCATTTTGGCACGCTGTCCATGACCCATGAGGGAGTAAGGCGGTCTACCCGCCATGCGGTCGGCTGTGCCAGGATGGGCGGTGCCCTTGTTTCCTTCGACCCCAATCTCCGGCCCCCGCTGTGGGAAAGCCTGGAGGAGGCCAGAGGGCAGATCGCCTATGGCCTGTCCCAGTGCGATATTTTGAAGATCGCGGACAATGAGCTGGAGTTTATGACCGGGGAGACGAATCTCGATAAGGGCGCGGCCGCCCTGCGGCGGCAGTACCCCAACATTCGCCTATTCAACGTGACGGCGGGGCCGGAAGGAAGCTGCTCCTATTATGAGGATAAGCGGGTGTTCGTCCCTGCCTGCAAGCTGGGCGGGACAATCGAAACCACCGGGGCCGGGGACACCTTCTGCGCCTGCGTTCTCAACTTCGTGCTGGAGCATGGGTTGGATGGATTGGCGGAAGAGGACTTGACTGCCATGCTGCGCTTTGCCAACACGGCGGCTTATCTGGTGACCACCAGGAAAGGAGCCATCCGTTCCATGCCGGAGCGGGAGCAGGTAGAAGCGTTGCTATAATTGAAAATCAAATGGAGTAGGTACACATGAAAAAAGAATTTCTCCAAAAGGTCATACCTGTTCTCTCCCTCTTGCTGGCGCTGGTCTGCACCGCCTGCTCCGGCAAAGAAAGCGGGAATCCGGAGAAACTGCTGCTAAGTCTCAATTTTGACGAGGGATCTGGTAATCAGGTGTCGGACGGCGCGGGGCAGGCCCAGCCCGCCGAGGTGAAATATCTTTTCACCAATGCCGCCTATATGGATGCCCGGTCCCCGGAGTGGCGGAGTCAGGGAGTGTCCGGTGGATGCCTGCTGTTTGACGGCTGCTCCAACTATATCGGATATGAACCGGAAGAGCTGTTGGTACAGGGGGAAGCCCTCACCATCAGCGTGTGGACGGCGCCTCGCGCCTTTGAATGGGACGATCCCAATGCCGCCGCCAACGGAACAGAGCATCTTCGTACAGTCTTTCGCAGAGGACGATCCCGTCACTCCGGCAGAGGCTAACGCCATCGGACTGGAGTTGGCCCAGCGGGAGTTTCCAGGCTTCGAGGTGGTGATCGCCACCCATGTGGACACCAATCACATCCACAACCATTTGGTGGTCAACAGCGTCAGCTGCGTGGATGGGAAGAAACTTCATCAGAACGCCGACGATCTGCTGGCCCACCGGAAGGCCAACGACGAAATCTGCCTTACCCATGGGCTGAACATCCTGGAGCGACCGGAGAAGCAGTCCAGAATGAAACGGATGAAGCCCGGCGAGTACCAGGCCGGCCTCTACGCCGACAGCTGGAAGCTGGATCTGATCCAGACCATCAACGACGTGTTGGAGTACGCCGGGAATCCAGATGAGTTCATCGATGGAATGGAACGCGAAGGCTATCAGGTCATCTGGACTGAGAACCGGAAGCAGATTGCTGACGAGGAGACAGTGCAGAAAATTATCACCGCGCTGGAAAATGAGAGCCTCAAGTACGAAACCTACTACAAACTCATTATTGTCACCGGAATGCGCTGGGGCGAGTGCTGCGGGCTGAAATGGTCGGACATTGATTTCGAGAGAAACAGTATCCACATCCAGCGCAACGTGGTCAAGCTCACTGGGGAAGAAGTCTTCACCAAACCGCCCAAGACGGCAGCCGGTGACCGCTACGTGTACTTCTCTCCGGAGATGGAAAGCCTGCTGAAAGAAT
>JAAZZJ010000152.1 GCA_014237695.1 Oscillospiraceae bacterium
AGGCCAGCGGCGGGGAACGCTTTACCGTCAAGCAGCTGGAACGCACCAAAAAATCGTTGGAGGCAAGGCTGGAAAAATTGCAGGCCGAGGGCCGCAAGGACGATGTGATTACCTTTGAACAGCTGGGCGTGGACCGGCTGTTTGTGGACGAGAGCCACAATTATAAGAACCTCTTTTTATACACCAAAATGCGGAATGTGGCGGGGCTTTCCACCACAGACGCGCAGAAATCCTCCGATATGTTTGCCAAATGCCGCTACATGGACGAGATCACCGGCAGCAGGGGCGTTGTGTTCGCCACCGGAACGCCGGTCAGCAACAGTATGACCGAACTTTATACCATCCAACGCTACCTCCAGTATGAGCGGCTCCAGGAATTGAACATGACCCATTTCGACTGCTGGGCCAGCCGGTTCGGTGAAACGGTGACAGCCCTGGAGCTGGCCCCGGAGGGAACCGGCTACCGGGCGCGGACAAGATTTTCCAAGTTCTTTAACCTGCCGGAGCTGATGAACCTGTTCAAAGAGGTGGCGGACATCAAGACCGCCGACCAGCTGGATCTGCCCACCCCAGAGGTGGAATACCACAATATCGTGGCAAAGCCCACCGAACACCAGCAGGATATGGTGAAGGCCCTCTCCGAGCGCGCCGCCAAAGTCCATTCGGGGACCGTTGACCCATCAACCGACAATATGCTGAAAATCACCTCGGATGGCCGCAAGCTGGGGCTGGACCAGCGCATCATCAACCCCATGCTGCCGGACGAACCCGGCACAAAAGTCAACCAGTGCGTGGACAATATCCTGCAAATCTGGCGGGACGGACAGCCGGAAAAGCTGACCCAGCTGGTGTTTTGCGACATTTCCACACCCCAGGCGGCTGGCTCCAAAAAGGTGGCCAAGACGCTGGATAACCCGATGCTTCACGCGCTGGAACAAGCAATTCCAGAGCCGGAGAAACCGCTGGCCTTTACGGTCTATGAGGACATCCGGCAGAAACTCATCGCACAGGGTATGCCCGCCAGCCAGATCGCGTTTATCCATGAGGCCAATACCGAAGTCCGCAAAAAGGAGCTGTTCTCCAAAGTCCGCTCCGGCCAGGTGCGCGTCCTGTTAGGCTCCACCCAGAAGATGGGGGCCGGGACCAACGTGCAGGATTTGCTGGTGGCCCTTCACGATCTGGACTGCCCCTGGAGGCCCGGAGATCTGGCCCAGCGAAAAGGGCGGATCGAGCGCCAGGGCAACCAGAACCCGCTGGTCCATGTTTACCGCTATGTGACCGAAGGGACCTTCGACGCATACCTCTGGCAGACGGTGGAGAACAAGCAGAAATTCATCTCCCAGATCATGACCTCAAAATCCCCTGTCCGCAGCTGTGACGATGTGGACGAAACCGCCCTGTCCTTTGCGGAGATCAAGGCCCTGTGCGCCGGGGACCCCCGCATCAAGGAGCGTATGGATTTGGATGTGGAGGTATCCCGCTTAAAGCTGATGAAGGCCGACCACCAGAGCAAGCAGTACCGGCTGGAAGATCAGCTGTTAAAGCACTTCCCGGAGGAGATCGAGAAACACAAAGGCTTTATCCAGGGCTTGGAAACAGATATGGAAACCCTGGCGGCACACCCCCACCCGACAGACGGATTTACCGGCATGGAAGTCCGGGGCGATACGCTCACCGACAAAGAGAACGCCGGAGCCGCCCTTCTGGACGCCTGCAAGGAGGTTAAAGGCTCCGAGCCGGTGCAGGTCGGCAGCTACCGGGGATTTGCTATGTTTGTAACCTTTGACGCTTTCCAGAAGGAATATATGCTCCAACTGAAAGGCCGCATGACCCACCGTACCGCCCTGGGCGCGGACCCGCGCGGCAACCTGACCCGGATTGACAACGCGCTTTCCCAGATGCCCCAGCGGTTGGAAAGCGTAAAAGTCCAGCTGGATAACCTTTACCAGCAGCAGGCCGCCGCGAAGGAGGAAGTGGGCAAAGCCTTCCCCTATGAGGAGGAATTGCGGGTCAAGAACGCCCGTCTGGTGGAGCTGGATATGGAGCTGAACATGGACAGCAAGGGGCAGTCCCGTCCAGAAGCGGCGATTGCCAAGCGCGAAAGGCCCTCGGTGCTGGAAGGGCTGAAACGCCCCATCCCGCCCCGCAGCATGGAAAAGAAACCCAGACAACAGGAACAGGAGGCAAGATAATATGAACAGCAACGAAAAGAATACGGCCCTTTATGAGAAGATGGCCGCTGAACAGGATACCTTCCGGGATTGGCTGAAAAGCCAGTCCCCGGAGGAGGTCTTAAACCATGCCTATGAGTACACCGTCCGGGAGGACATTGTGATGGCGATGGAGGAATTGGAGCTGACAGACGTCCAGGCCCAGGCACTGCTGGATTCCCCTTCGCCGCTGGCTGATGTGTACCGCCATTTTGAAAAGCTGGAAACCGGCTATATGGATGTGATCCGGGACAGCATTGAGGAACGGGCGAATGAGATGCACAGGGCAAAAGAGGAACAGAGAGCCGCCCCGGTCTATCCCCACTCCGCCGCCTATGCGTCCGAGCATGGGGAGATGGCGCAGTACCGCGCCTCCCTGCAAGCCAGTCTTGCCTGCAAAGAAGCCATTGAGCAGGCCATCAGCGCCCACTATGGGGATAACCGCCTGAATACCGAGGCCGCTGTCAAAGAGGTGCTGGAACAATTCGGGCCGGAGCGTATGCAGTACATCCTTGCCAATACGGTGCTGAAAAAGGAGCATGACGGGCGTATCTCCCGCGATAACAAAGCCTGGGCGAAAACAATCCCCATGCCGGAGGATGGCGGCGATCCCCGCCACAGCTACGTCCTGGTGGTGGATAAGGTCAACCCCGGCCTGACCGACCTGTTTTTGAAGCAGGCGCGGAAAGTCCTTCAAGCCCCGGAGAAAGGCTCCGTCCTGGAAAAACTCAAACAGGAGCCGCCGGAACGCAAACCCGCCGCCCCTAAGAAACGGGAACCGGAACGATGAGCGCGGCAAAGCGGAAACGGGAGGTACAGGTGAATTTCCGGGTTTCCCCGGAGGAGCTGGCCCTGATTGAGCAGAAAATGGCCCAGCTTGGAACCGTCAACCGGGAAGCCTATCTGCGGAAAATGGCGCTGGACGGGTATGTGGTAAAGCTGGATTTGCCGGAGCTGAAGGAGCTGGTGTCCCTGATGCGCTATTCCAGCAACAACCTGAACCAGCTGACCCGTAAAGTGCATGAAACCGGGCGGATTTATGACGCTGACCTGGAGGATATATCCCAGCGGCAGGAACAACTTTGGGACGGTGTGCAGAAGATACTGGCCCAGCTTTCCAAGCTCTCCTGACCGGACAGCTTGCCCCATCTGCGGAGGGAGGAACGGCGTTCTTCGCCGCGCCTTCCTCCGCTTTTTCTTTTTGACGGTAAACTTGCCGGATGTGCCGGAATCATGGATAATAGCGGCAGAACAGGGTTTTACGAAAGGAGTGGACTGCTATGATGTCATTTGAACAGGTGATAGACATTTTTGGGGACTATCTGGCATTGGATACAGAAATGGAAGTCTGCAAAAGCCGGTATGGGTATATCCGGGTGGAGTTTCATGGGACAGGGGAATTACCCGGCTATTGCAGCGGCATGGTCTGCCGTACCCCAAAGGAGCTTTTTGACCTTCTGCTTTCCGATTATGAAAGCTATCTGGAAATCCAGCGGACAAAAGGACGCAGAGATGTGACGGAGGAAGATAAAAACGAAATTGCCGCACTGTGTCAATCCCGTTTGGAGAAGTGGGAAAAAGGAAACGCCAGATAGCTTTGGGTGATTTACTTTTGGCATGAAACAGGATAATCCGATATAAAAATGTTGAATAAAAAGAAACAAGCGGTCTGCGTATGCAGACCGTTTTGTTATGGAGGGAGGATTCCATCATGGCAACCACACGCATCATGCCGCTGCACACCGGCAAAGGCCGCACCGAAAGCCAGGCGGTCAGTGACATTATCGACTATGTAGCCAACCCACAAAAGACAGACAACGGCAGGCTCGTCACCGGCTTTGCGTGTGACAGCCGAGTAGCCGACGCCGAGTTTCTGCTGGCAAAACGTGAGTACATTTCCACCACCGGGCGGGTACGGGGCGCGGACGATGTGCTGGCCTACCATGTCCGGCAGTCCTTTGTCCCCGGCGAGATTACCCCGGAAGAAGCAAACCGGCTGGGCGTGGAGTTTGCAAAGCGGTTCACCAAGGGCAGTCACGCCTTTGTGGTCTGCACCCATATCGACAAGTCCCATATCCATAATCACATCATCTGGAACTCAGTCAATCTGAACTGTGACCGGAAATTCCGAAACTTCTGGGGCAGCACCCGCGCGGTCCGGCGGCTGAATGATACCATCTGCGTTGAGAATGGCTATTCCATTGTAGAGGACCCAAAACCGCATGGAAAAAGCTACAACAAATGGCTGGGGGATCAGGCGAAGCCCTCCCACCGGGAACAGCTCCGCGTGATGATTGACCAGGCATTAGAACAGAAACCGGCAGACTTTGACGGGCTGTTAAAGCTGCTTGCGGAAATGGGTTGTGAGGTGTCACGCCGGGGACAGGCAATCCGGCTCAAAGCCCCCGGCTGGAAGAATGTTGCCCGCATGGATGAGAAGCTGGGACAAGGGTACAACGAGGCAGAAATCCGGGCGGTACTGGCTGGGGAAAAAGAGCATACTCCAAGGAAAAAAACGGCTGTTCAACCAGAACCGCCCAAGGTCAATCTTCTGGTGGATATTCAGGAGAAATTGCAGGCCGGAAAAGGCGCTGGCTATGCGCGCTGGGCAAAGGTATTCAATCTGAAACAGATGGCGCAGACAATGAACTATCTCACCGAGCATGGCCTGCTGGAATACGCAGTCTTGGAAGAAAAAGCGGCTGCTGCTACCACCCGCCACAATGAGCTGTCGGCACAGATCAAGGCGGCGGAAACCCGCATGGCGGAGATAGCCGTACTGCGGACCCACATCATCAATTATGTGAAAACCCGCGAGGTCTATGCGGCCTACCGCAAGGCGGGGTATTCCAAGAAATTTTTAGCGGAACATGAAGCGGATATTTTGCTCCACAAGGCGGCAAAGCAGGCATTTGACGATTTGGGTATCAAGAAGCTGCCCACCGTCAAGAGCTTGCAGGCCGAGTACGCAACATTGTTGGAAGGAAAGAAAAAAGACTATGCCGAGTACCGGCGCTCCCGCGAGGAAATGCGGGAACTGTTGACCGTCAAGGCCAATGTGGACCGGCTGATGGGATACGGGGAGGAACGCCAGAATGACCGGGAAAAGGAACAGGGGCAGGATCGCTGACGCGCCTGTTTTTTCGCATTTTCTCACCGCCGCAGGCAGGTGAAAAGCGTTCCGAAAGAACGCGCAGCCACAGAATGAAATTCTGTGTTCAAAAGGGGCTTGGGGAATCCCCAACAAGCAGCGCCAGGAGCCGGATGGCTATCCTGGGGCATTGCTTGCCACGGTTATCCCGGAACGGGATAACCTTCTTTTTCTCGAAAAAGAACAAAGCCGGTGAGGAATTTGTTAAATTCACTCACCGGCTCAATTCGTTTTAAATTTCCTGGATAGTTCGGTTAGTTCTTTCATGGTTTCCTGCGTATGGTGCAAGAGGGTTTCACGCATTTCTGACGGGCAGCTGCAATACAGCATCTTCATCTGACCGGCTCCCTCGTCTTCCGGGGAAACATCCGGATTGATTAAAGAATCCAGAGAAATCGGCAGTACCTTTGCCAGTGCCTTCAAAATCAAAAAGGACGGATTCATCTGCCCTTTTTCAATCTTGGCAATCTGCTTTACAGATACATGGCTCAAATCAGAAAGCTCCTGCTGTGTCAGGTCTTTTCTTTTTCGGGCTTCCCGCATTTTTTGACCTAACGCGGTTAAATCATTAATCGGCATAATCATTCACCTCGAATATATTCTATCGTGCCGATTTACACAAAGGAATAACCTTATTATACCGACTAACAGGTATGATTATGCTGTTTTTTTAGTGAGATATAAACGCTATCCTTGTATCACTAACCAAATCAAATTATAATAGAGGTGGATATTTTTTTGAAAAAATCCGTCCGCTGTAACATTTCGCGGACATTTGCCTGTTATACTATCTGCAAAAAGCAAAGGAAGTGAGGATATGAAGCAGATTTTAATTGTCGAGGACGACAGTTTTTTGAATAAGATGTTGGCCTATAACCTGACCGCAGACGGGTACGGCGTGACTTCTGCCCTGAATGCCAGGACCGCAGCTG
>JAAZZJ010000153.1:0-308 GCA_014237695.1 Oscillospiraceae bacterium
ACAGCTCAATGGCGCTGACGCCGGTATCCAGATCGGCGGCCACGCCGGAGACGGCGGCGGCCCAGGAGGATACAGGAGCGATCATGCACACGGGGGCGGCGGTAGCGTCAATGAGGTAGGCCAGCTTGGGCCGGGAAATCTTGTGTCCGTCGGTGACGGGACGCATGACACTGCCCACGGTGAGGCAGTTGAAGTAGTCGTCAATGAAGATCAGCACACCCAGGACAAAGGTGGCCAGCATGGCCCCTACCCGAGTCTTGATGTCCTTCTCCGCCCAGCGGCCGAAGGCGGCGGAACCGCCGGAGGCG
>JAAZZJ010000153.1:318-6275 GCA_014237695.1 Oscillospiraceae bacterium
GGAGGCGTTCACCAGAGCTACGATGATGCCCAGGAGGACCAGGAAGAGGAAGATGCCGGCATTGCCCTCAATGGCGGAGACCAAGCCGTCGTTGACGATGGTATCCAGGATAGCCACTGGGGCGAAGTTGCACTGGAACAGGGCGCCTACCAGGATGCCGATGAACAGGGACGAGTAGGCCTCCTTGGTGATGAGGGCCAGGACGATGGCCACGATGGGGGGCACCAGGCCCCAGAAGGTCGCGTACATGTTGGAGAGGGGGGCCTCGCCGTCAGAGGCGAAAGCTACCGCCGTCAGGGCCAGGCAGGCGGCAGCCGCTAATAAAGCGGTGAGCGCCCGGCGGGTTCTCGGGGTTGTCATTTGTGTTTCCTCCTAAAATAAAAACGTTCAGTCATGATGCGATCATGACTGAACGTACACACGGCACCCCGTCATGACAGCCCTCCACGTTTCCGTGACAGTCCGGCGGATGTTCTCCGTCGGCCCAGCCTCCCGCTCACCAGACCGTGAGCGGACGCTTCGGCGGCGTTCCCTTTCCCTCCCCACGGTGTCTGACGTTCTGTCAGGGAGGTACTGATGGCGGCCGCGCCTCTATCATAACCTGTATGTTCCAGGCCAAACCAGCCTGGTTATGGCCTATTATAGTCCGATTTCCCCACTTGTCAAGGAAATTTCTCACATTTTGCCGGTCTTGGTCAAAATTTGTTCATATTTCCAAGTCCCGGCGGGCCCCAAAGGGCAAGTCAGGGGAAATTGACCAGTTTGCGGGGGCGGTCCTCCCTACAGCATAAACTTCCGGATAACCTCTTCGATACCGTCGTGGTTGTTGTCCCGCTGGGTGACGTAGTCCGCCGCCTCCCTGGCGGCGGGAACCGCGTTGGCCATGGCTACCCCCAATCCGGCGGCACGGATCATGGAGACGTCGTTGCCCTCATCCCCGGCAGCGGCGGTATCCGCCGCGTCGATCCCCAGGTGGCGGCACAGCTCGATCACGGCGGCACCCTTGTTCATCCCCGGAGGCACCGCCTCCAGAAAGTAGGGGCTGGAGAAAAAGCAGTCCGCCCGACCCGCCAGCGCGGTGCGGAGCCACCGCTCCATGGACTCCAGAGGCTCCCTCCGCCGGTAGTCGATGAACAGCGCCTTCACCGGCGGCGCAGATACGTCCCGGCGTACATCCCCAATGACCCGGTAATCCAGGCCCAGGGCGGAGCAGTATCGCCGGGCGTTCTCCACCCGTTCCTCCTGCTCGGTGACCACGTCCTCCCGGTCATAGGTCTGTACATAGACCTCCCGCCGCCGGGCCTCGTCAAAAATCGCGTACAGCACCTCCCACTCCAGGGTCCGACGGAAGATCTCCCGTCTGGAGGAGCAGTCATAGATGGACGCGCCGTTATAGGCAATGACATAGCACCCCTCCCCCGCCAGTCCCAGCCGCCGGGCCTGGGCCAGGGAGCTTTTCAGGGGCCGCCCGGAGGTAACCACGATTCGCCGGCCCTTTGCCAAGGCCTCGCTGATGGCCCGGCGGTTGCCATCGGTGATCTCCTTCCGGTCGTTCAGAAGGGTGCCGTCCAGATCAAGAAACAGAATCTTCTTTGCCACGGTGTCTCCCTCCTCAGAATATCAGCAGTGTTCCGGCACTGCCGTCCACCTGGGCGGTACGGCCGTGGTAATCCGCCAGCAGGGCGCTCCCCAGGTTGCAGACCGCAGGAATATGCAGCAGCCGGGCCATAATGGCGGCGTGGCTGTTTTTGGAATCCCGCTGGGTGACGATGGCAAGGACCTGGGACCGGTCCAGCTCGATGAACTCCGTGGGATTGAGATCGTTGGCGGCCACGATGGCCGGCCCGCCCAGCTCCGCGCCGCCGGCGCCGGCGCCCGCCAGACTGCGCAGCATACGCCAGGTCACATCCATCACGTCCGAACCGCGCTCCCGCATATAGGCGTCGTCCATGGCCTCAAACGTGGCGGCAAAGGTCTTCCCCGCCTGCTGGACGGCGTACTCGGCGCAGCAGTGTTCCCGGTTGATAATATCCCTTATGTACTCCAGAAAGCTCTCGTCCTCCAGCAGCATGGCATGGGTAGAAAACACCATTCCCGCCTCGCTGCTCACCTCCCGGCCGCATCGCTCCGCCAGCGCTTCCAGCTGGCGGATAGCCTGGTCCTGGGCTCCGGCCAGCCGGGCGCACTCCTCCGCCGGGTCCGCGCCGGCGCGCTTGACGGCGGCGGCCCCAACCCGGTGGAAGCAGTGCAGCCGTCCCTGCACGATACCGGCGGAGACCCCTCTTCCCTGTATCACGATCACAGGTATTTCCTCCTCGCCTGTCGGCGTATCTTAAATGGATTCCATTTATTTTAGCAAAGTTTTCCCCTGCTTTCAACTGTAATTTCTGTGCATAATTGCGGAGAAAACCCTCCACGCCTTTGGCATGGAGGGGTAACGAAACGATTCGTCTTTACAGTTCCCGCCTTCTCTGGCGGACGCAGGTCCACAGGCACAGGCCCCACCCCGCCGCCAGCAGCGCTCCCACACAGATATATACTGCGGCAGGCGGAACAAAAATAAAGTCCGAACCGCCCCAGGGCCGCAGGCTCCCGAATGGTGAGAACTGCATTATCTCGACGGTGAACCACCAGCCCACGGCAAGGTGCAGCAGGATAGCCTTAAAAAGCATGGCGGCGTAGTTACCGGTGTGACAGGAAAGGAACAGGGTCAGCCCTGCCGCAGCCAGCCCTGTCAGCGCCGCCAGTACGATCAGGCTCAGGATATACTGCCCCATGGTCCATCCAAACCAGTTTCGACCGGAAATCGGGCAGTCCAAAAAACTATTGACGCCGGTGGACAGCATGATGGCCGTATAGACGGCGGTATTGACGGCGACCAGCACTCCGGCGGAGGCAAAGCCCGCCGCCAGTTGGGTACGCAGCACCTTCCGCCCCCGCCGGGAGGACCATTGCAGGGACCGCATCCGCCGCAGGCGGTCCCGGACCAGGGCAGGAGACAGCAGAAGGATCACGCATAAAACGTTGGTCATGGGCAGATGTTTGGCAAAGTACAGCTCAAGGTAACTGGTATCTAAAGCATACAGCAGAGGCTTGCCCTCCTCCGCCCAACGCTCCTCCAGTTCCAGGATGCGCTGCTGCCATTGGGGGGGATAGAATCCAAACATCCAAGCCTCCCAGCCTTCTTTCGACCAGTCGGTGACTGTTTTGCACCACTCCTGAAATTGCTCCAGCTTGAATACGGTGTAGCAGTTGGTCGTCTTCGAACGGTATGCCCAGCGATCCAGCGACAAGTCGCCGCTCTCTTTTGTATAGGCTTCCAGCTCCTCCCATGTGGTCACGCCCGCCGCCACGGCATCGGGGTTCTCCGCCAGATATCCGGCGAAGACCTTCTTTTCCCGGTCGATGACCTCCTGCAAAATGGGCCACTCGGAGCGGTCAACAGCAGGCCCGCAGCGCTGGAACAGCTCCTCCAGTACGCTGAATGAGATCACGTACTCCTCGTTCATCATCCTCTCCACGTAGTCGAAAGACTGCACATAGTATAACATCCCGCTAAGCACCAGGATGGCCGTCAGAATACCGGGCCGCCAGATCTTCTTTATTTCCTGCCAGAACAGGCTCATACCAACACATCCTTTCTCCGGAAACGCCTCAGCGCAAGGGCCGTTCCGCCGGACAGCAGCGCAAGGCCGCCCACGGTCCCAACGGTCTCCTGCCAGGGGATAAAGGTATTCATCCCCACCTCGGTGAACCAGGCGTTCACCTCCAGCAGGAGCAGGACGGGATTAAAGGTGAACACCACAAACAGCTCCCACCAGCCCAGCTCGGCAAGGGCGACACCCACAGCGTAGCCGCTTGTACACAGGACCATCAGGACCAGTCCCGCCAGATAGACGTTCCGCACCAGCAGCCCGGCCACCGCGGCCAGCAGGGCCAGCACGATGACAAGGACCCCTCCCAGGAGCAGCACCGCCGCCAGATAGCCCGCCACGGAGAAATCCGCCCAGGTCATGAAGGGCCGGATGATGAGCAAGTCGGTGTGGCAGTTGAACTGGCTGGAAACGCTGGCGCTCCAGATGCCGGAGAAATCCCATACGGTGAAGAACGCGGCCAGCGCGCTCCCCGCCAGGACCGCGTACAGCCCAACCGCGGCCCCCACTCCCGCCAGAACCTTCGGCCACCAGAGCTTACGCCCGGTCCGGGTGGCGCAGACGGCGTGGGTGGTGTGCTGGATGTCCTCGTATCCCAGCAGGTACAGTATGGACAGCATTCCCAGAACCGCACTCTCCATCAGGACCTTCAGCAGAAGATTGCCGAAGAGGAACTGATGGACCTGGGTGGTCACAGGTCCGGCGTACAGGTCCATGGCCGCGCCGGTCCGGGCCAGATGAGCGGCCCGCTCCTCCGCCATGTCGTATTTCCAGGCCATAAGGCTTTGGGCCAGGGGGGAGCTGTCCATATATTTTTCGTAGTAAGCTGACAGCATCTGGATATCCAGCGTCTCAAAAACGTTATCCATCCCCTCGACAGCCTCCAGCAAAGTGTCCCGACAGGCGGTCTGCTCCCTCTGCCGCAGGCCCGTCAGGAAATCCCCGTCCACTCGCTGTCCCAGCTGGGAGGCCGCTTCACCAGCTTCGTTGAACAGGTCGATATAGGGTGCAATCTCCAGCATTTGCGTGCAGTTGAAAATGGCGCACAGTGCCAGAACGGCCCACAATACCGGCATCCGGGCCAGCTTGCGCCACTCGTATCCCAGAAGCGTCATGCCGCGCCCTCCCGGTAGATGGCCAGGAACGCGTCCTCCAGCCCCGGCGACACAGGGACACCGTCCGCAGGCGGGGCGTCGCACAGCAGGCGCAGGATGGGCCCCCGCTCCCCCTGCCGCTCGCTGAGCAGGAACTGTCCCGGCTCCAGCGCCGCCCCCGCCGGGACCTCGAACACCTTGCCCTGGAACCGGGAGCGGATGGAGGCGGGGCTGTCGCAGCAGTAGAGCCTGTGGTCCCGGAACATGACGATCTGTCCGGCGATGGTCTCAATGTCGGAGACGATGTGGGTAGAAAGGATCACGGTCCGTTCCGCAGCCAGGGAGTGAATGAGGTTCCGGAACCGGACCCGCTCCCGGGGGTCCAGTCCGGCGGTGGGCTCGTCCAGTATGAGAAGCTGAGGGTCGTTAATCATGGCCTGGGCGATGCCAACCCGCTGGAGCATTCCGCCGGAGAACTGGCGCATTTTCTTACCCGCCGCATCCTCCAGCCCAACCAGCTTCAGCAGGCTCTCGATGCGCTCCTCCGCCTCCCGGCGGGGGACGCACTGGAGGGCGGCGGCGTAGCGCAGGAACTGCCGGGGGCTGTAGTGGGGATAGTACCCGAACTCCTGAGGCAGGTAGCCCAGCAGGCCCCGATAGGCCTCGTCCAGAGCATGAATATCCTCGCCGTTCCACAGTATCTGGCCGGAGGTCGGGAACAGCAGGGTGGTGAGCATCTTGATGAGGGTGGTTTTTCCCGCCCCGTTGGGGGCCAGCAGCCCGAAAACCCCAGGGGTGAAGGTGAGGGAGATATCCTCCAGTGCGGTAAAACTGCCGTATTTTTTGGTGACGTGTTCAACGCTGAGCATATACTATTCCTCCTCGTATAATAAGTTTCAGGTTAATAAATTCAGTATCAGCAGGTTTAGAGATGCCCGTGATACAATAGCTGTAGGACAGCAGGGAGAAGTTCTTTTTCCTCCGGTAGAGCCGCAAGGCTGCTACACAAAAAGTCCGTTCCCCTGAGCCGGAAGTTAGCTGCCAACTCACTGGCTGTTTGCCGGGAGTTGGGCCGCCCTCTCAGCAGTAAGGGCTATCGCATTGGCCCGCCCCGGAATGATTCTGATATGCGAGGTTGCTGATGCTCCGGTTATCATGGGTATCTCAAAGCCTGCTGACCTGAAATCCCAACACAGGGGAGGTGAAAATC
>JAAZZJ010000154.1:0-3224 GCA_014237695.1 Oscillospiraceae bacterium
TGGTCCGCCGGCCTGGTCTTCATCCAGAGCTGGAACGAGAGCAACCTCATGGTGCAGGAGTATGCCGAGAACGAGCTGAGCGACCGGACCCGCATGGAGACCAGCCTGGAGAACGGCGTTCTGACCGTGCGCTACCGCAGCAGCGTGGGCGTCGGCAACGTGAAGGGACAGAAGTGGCTGACGGTCCTGGTCCCCGAGGGACTGATGGGCGAGCTGGACATTGCAACGGCTTCTGCCGCCGTGCAGATGACCGGACTGGAAGCGGATACCCTTCGGGCAGCCTCCATAAGCGGGGATATCACCGTGACAGACTGCTGCGCTCAGACCAGCGATTTCTCTTCCACCAGCGGAATGCTGATCTTACAGACGCTGGAGTCCGACCAGGTGGAGGCATCCACTACCAGTGGTGATATCTGCGGGAACCTGTGGTTCGACAGTGCCCGCATCTCCTCTACCTCCGGAGACATTGACTTCACGGCGGCTGATACCACGGGTTCTCTCGCGGCGCGGACCGTCAGCGGGGATATCCGGATCTGGACAGACAGTTCCCTCCTTCAGAAGATTACCCTGGGAAGTACCAGCGGAAACACCACCCTCTCCCTTCCCCTCTACGAGCAGGGCTTTACGCTGGATTTCAAGACGGTTTCCGGCGATTTGACAGTTCCCGACAGTACCAGCCGGCCCAGTTCGAAGAACGGGACATACATCTATGAGGGCGGTGGGTGCGAAATCGAGGCGGAAACCGTCAGCGGAAACCTGGAGGTCTACTGATGGGCGGCCATATCGGGAAGAAGCACGCTGCGGCGGGCGTGCTGGCAGTGGCCGCCGTCCTGCTGGCGGCCTGGCTGTTCACGCGGCCAAGTCCGCTGGCGGAAATACACCGCTCCTTCTCCTCTCCGGAGACTGGCAGCGCAGATGTCTCCTTCCCCGTGGAAGCGGGAGAACGCATACGGGTCCGCATCTCCACCCGCACGGAGAGCGGCGTCATGGAGGTGACCCTGCTGGACGAGGCGGGCGAGGTGGTGTACGCCTTCGGCAGCGCAAAATATCAGGAGCGCCGCCTGACCCTGCCGGACGCCGGTACCTATACTCTGGAAACACAGTTCCAGGGATTCACCGGAGACGGGGAAGCGGCCGTTTACCCCGACGGACGATCCTTTTCCACAAGATAGGGGTTGCCCTTTCATAAGGCTTTGTGGTATGATTCTCTTGCAAATATAATCGGGAGGTCTGCCTATGAACCCCTTTGAAGAGATCGAATTGCAGGACTGCCCCTGCTGTCACGGCGCGGGCGTTATCGAAGAGGAAGGCGGCTGGTGCCTGTACGTGCAGTGCGTGGACTGCGGCAGCCATACCGCCGAACTCTCCTTCAGGAACGAAGACGAGCGCATGGACGCCGCCCGCCGGGTGGCACGGAACTGGAACATCGGGAAAGTCATCTACCCGGGACCGGGAGACTGAGCCAAAGGCCCGGAGGCAAATGCCTCCGGGCCTTATCCATTATTAGGTGTTACGCGTCGATTCCCCTGCTGGTGAGGTACTTCTTGACCATCAGCGCCACCTTGAAGGTGATGGCGTCGTCAAACTCCCGCAGGTCCAGCCCCGTGAGCTTCTTGATCTTCTCCAGCCGGTACACCAGGGTGTTCCGGTGGACGAACAGCTTCCGGGCGGTCTCGGACACGTTCAGATTGTTCTCAAAGAATTTGTGGATGGTAAACAATGTCTCCTGATCCAGGGAGTCGATGGGATTCTTCTTGAAGACCTCCACCAGGAACATCTCGCACAGGGTGGTGGGCAGCTGATAGATGAGCCGCCCGATGCCCAGGTTCTCATAGTTGATGATGTACTTCTCCGTATCGAAGACCTTGCCCACCTCGATGGCGATCTGTGCCTCCTTGTAGCTCTTGGCCAGATCCCGCAGGTGCAGGGCCACGGTGCCGATGCCCACCACCACACGGCCGTCTCCGCCAACCCGCAGGCTGTCCTCCAGCAGGCCGGCTACCCGCTGGATCTCCTTCTCGCCGCTGCTCTCCGGCAGCTGGTGGATCAAGGCCACATCGCTGTCCCCTACGCTGAGGACGAAGTCGTTCTGCCGGTCGGGGAACAGGCCCTGGACCACATCCATGAGAGCAGCATCCCCGTCCTCCAGCTGGCGCACCAGGAACACGCTGCGTGGGACCTCCGGGGCCACGTGCAGCTCCTTGGCCCGCATGTAGATGTCGCTGAGCAGGATATTGTCGGAGATGATATTCTTGATAAAGGAACCGCGGTCGTGCTTTTCCTCGTAATAATTCTTCGCTCCATTGAGGGCCACGCTGGCCATGGAGCAGATCGTGTGGCTGGATTCGTCCTCTCCCATGGTGAAAACGGCGTAGTCGAACCGGCCGCCCCAGCCGCCAAGGGCATGGAACGTCCTCCCATCCACGGCGGTCACTGCGCCGTCCGCCTGACTGATCTGACTGACATACTCCGGCCACTTTTTGCCGATCAGGCCCAGATCGCTGCAGGAGATCACAGTCCCCTCCCCGTCGATCACACCCACGACCCGGTCTGTGGCTTCCTTGATCTGCAGGACAACATTTTGAAAAATTCTTCCTGACATAGCGGTACTCCTCCATCAGCAATGATAACATCGCGGCCCTTTGTGCAATCTGTCGGACTGTTTTACTATTATACCGTGCCTAACGACACTTTGCAAGAGATTTTTTCTTTTTTCAACAAAAAATATCGTCCCCTTTTGGCGGATTTGTAAATTTCCTTGGTTTTTACAGTTTTCCGCCAATTTTTGAAACTTCTTCTGCGGTTAAAGGCCGAAATTCCCCCGGACGCAGGGTTTGATCCAGTACAAGCGTTCCCATGGACAACCGCTTCAACCGGCAGACTGCCGCGCCGCGGCTGGCGGTCATCCGTTTGATTTGGTGAAATTTACCCTCGTGCAATGTGACCAAGGCCTCCCTGCCGTCACCCAGCAGCTCCAGTCCCGCCGGGCGGCAGACCGTCCCGTCCGCCAGAAGGATACCCCCGGCGAAAGCCTCACGGTCCTCCTCGGTCAAGGGCGCGTCCGTGCGGATGTAATAGACCTTGTCCACATGATGCCGGGGTGAAAGCAGCCGGTGAGCCAGCTCCCCGTCGTTGGTCAGCATCAGCAGCCCCTCGCTGTCCTTGTCCAGCCGTCCCACAGGAAACAGCCCCTGCCGCCGCAGCTCCGGCGGGAGCAGGTCCAG
>JAAZZJ010000154.1:3234-6268 GCA_014237695.1 Oscillospiraceae bacterium
GTACCCCGGCGGGCTTGTTCATCATGACATAGGTGTATTTCCGGAGTACCGCAGCCTCCCCGTCCACCAGCACCTGCGACAGGGCGGGGTCCAGCTTCTGCTCTGGCGCGGCGGCAGGGACGCCGTCTACCAGTACCCGGCCCGCCCTGACCAGCCCTTTCACCTCCCGCCGGGACCACCGGCCTGTGGAAGCCAGCAGCTTATCCAGCCGTTCCATAACGTCCCCCTTCCCTTCTTGTCCAATGATACCAGTGTAGCTGATTTTCGCCAAAAGCGCAACAGAAAAATGGCCGGAACGAAAAAAACCGTGCGCCGCAAACCGGCGCACGGTTCAATCCGCAGTCAGGACGCTATACAAGCTTTTCCCGGGAAATGCAAGCCAGCCTGTATACAATCAGCGCCCCCAGACAGAACACCGCAATCCACAGCTGCACCCAGTCCTCCGCCGGACTTCCCTTGTACGCCTTGTGGACCACCGCCTGCACATACCAAGACGCGCACAGCCCCAGCGCCAGGAAATACCGCAGCCAGAGTCTGCCTCTTGCGATTCCCGCCGCACCGGCGGCGGCGCAGGCCAGCGCGGCCGTCCCCCGGAACACACCCAGCATGTAAGCGGAGATCACCAATGATACCGGCATAGCCCCATAGTGTTCCCCGTACCATTGGAGATACCTCGCCGATGCCCGGATGCCCCCGGCGGCATCATAGACCCCGCTCCCCGCCAACAGCAGCAGCCCCGCAAAGGCCAGCCACCCCAGCGCATACTTCCAGACCTTCACTGCCTATCTCCCCCTCACGTATCCAGCGCGCAGAAGCACAGCATCTTCTCCGGCTCCCCGGGCGCCGGGACCCGGCTGTCCTCCCAGCTGTGCCCCAGGACGTCCTTCCCCCGGACCAGCGGGCCGTGGTAGGCGTAGTAGTCCCAATCCATCCAGGTCTGCTCCGCCACCGCAGCCTGCCCGTTATACTCCGTCACCATATCGCCGCCAGCCCAGATGGCGGCAAACAGCATCCCATACCAGCCCACCACGAGGACAAGGAACCCGCCCACCAGCAGAACGGCACACCGGCCAATACTCCTGGCCACCGGCCTCCACCGCCCGGCATCACGCCACAGGGCCGCCCCCGCCCAGACCAGCAGCGCCAGCACCCCCGCCACATAGGCGAACCCCACCGTCAGCTTCACGCCGCTCCGCCACGCCAGACCCCGCAGGGACAGGAGCCATCCCCCCGCGCCGCCCACTGACAGCGGCAGGGCCAGCAGCGCGAAAACACACCACGCCAGAACTCTCTTCCGTCCGGAGGCTTTGAGGGCCACAAGCAGGGCGATAAGGAGCGGCGCGAAAATTATACAGATAAAAAGAGGCATTTCCTTACCCTCCCTCTCCGCTTCCAAACAGCTCCAGGTAAAAGCTCCCCTCAAGCAGCTCTGTCCCCCGCACGAAGGGGCCGTGGTAGTCATAGTAGTTGCTGCCGCTGTCCAGCGGCGGGCTTTCCTCAACCACCCACTGCCCGTTCCTCTCTGTAACACGCTCGTATGGGATACTGACGCGAACCATAAAACACCCTATGCCGCCAGCCATCAGGCACAAAAGACCGATCGACACAACCACCGCCCACCGGTGCAAGGCATCCGTAGGCTTCCGCCACAGAAGGACGCCCGTCCAGACCAGCAGCGCGATAGCGTCCAGCGTCAGAAAGAGAGTACAGCAACGACCTATACCGGCCCGCCACGTCAGCCCCCTGGGCTCCAGCACCGTCCGTTCCAGTATAGGGACCGCCGCGGATACCGCCAGAAGCGCCAGGACGCCCCATTTCAGCCACACCGGCATCCTCTTCATCCGTCCCCCTCCCCCACATACTCCAGCAGATCCCCCGGCTGGCAGTCCAAGGTCTTGCAGATGGCCTCCAGGGTGGAGAAGCGCACCGCTCTGGCCTTGTTGGTCTTCAGGATGGACAGATTGGCGATGGTCACGTCCACCTGCTCGGAGAGCTGGCTGAGGGACATTTTCCGCTTTGCCAGCATCACGTCCAGATTCACGATAATCGGCATCGGTCTGCCTCCTTTCTAAATGGTCAGATCGTTTTCCGCCTTCATGTCGGCGGCCTTCAAAACCAGATGGCTGAGCAGGAATGCCGCCAGGGCGATAGCCAGCCCCACTGTACACACCCCCAGCCCCAGCAGCCAGATAGGAGACCCCACCAGGATCTCCAGCGTCACCGTACCCACGGCGCAGTACCCGGTGTCGATGAGCGCGCAGAAGCCGATGCCCGACAGACGGCTGGCGTTCTTATGGCAGAAGGAGTTGTCCCTCCCGATCTCCGTGCAGATCCGCCAGAACAATATCAGAGCGATGGCAATGGGGATAGCACTGATGCTGACGGCAATGGTCCCCGGCGTCACCAGCCAGATCACATTGGCGTTCTGCCGCCCCATTTCCTCAATAGCGTCCGGAAATATCTCAATGTAGCACAGAGCGGCCATGACCGCCAGAAAGATAATGGTGCCCTTCAGCGTCCGCACCAGTCCAAGTCGTTTCATGTTTCCATCCTCCTAACAAGTTGTGCCTATATCTTACCACCGCCGTTTCTGTTTGTCAATATAATTTTATTGATATTCAATAAAAACAGAATCTTTACCAACCGCTAGCACTATGTTATAATAGGACCATCAACACCAAGGAGGACAACTCTGCATGATCGGACTAGCCTATGCCCTGAAGGGGGAGATCAAAAGTATGCTGCACAGCGCGGACGCCAAGCCGCTGGAGACGGTGGCCGGTGTATCCGTGTACGAGATCGAGCCGGGCATCCTGGCCTATCTGGGCGGCGTCGGGAAGGTGAACGCCGCCATGAGCGCCCAGCTGTTCATCGACCGCTTCCACCCGGATTGGATCATCAACGCCGGCGTGGCCGGGAGCTTCCTGGACCTGCCCATCGGAACCATCGTCCTGGCTAAGGACTTCGTCCAGCACGACGTGGACACCACCGCCATGGGGGATCCCATCGGCATGGTCTCCACTGTGGACCGGGT
>JAAZZJ010000155.1 GCA_014237695.1 Oscillospiraceae bacterium
CCTCTTGGGGGAGCAGTTTCTTGTCTCCCACCCGGACTATACCATCGTAGGCCCCTCCCCTTTGACCAACGCGGAGCGTATCCTGTTTTTGAGATATCTTCTGGACGGCCGGAAGGCACAGCCGCTGGGCCAATACCTGACCTACCGGGACTTCCCCTGGGGGGAGGTCTACCTCCAGCAGTTTACCGGACGGTGCATCAAACGGTTTGCCTTCTCCTACGGAAGCAAGCTGGACCTGCTGAGCAGGGTTATGGAGAAGCTCCCGGCCAAACATCTCTCCCGCAGCGACTGCGGCTGGGAGGTGGAGCTGATGGAGGGCCTTACCATCCAATTCCTCCTCTGGGCGGGGGACGAGGAGTTTCCTCCCAATGCACAGATTTTGTTCTCCGACAACTTCCGCTACGCATTTACCGCAGAGGATCTGGCCAATGTGGGGGATATTGTCCTCAACCGGATGAAGAAGATCGGGGCGGAATTGTAAAAGCAGAAAATTTTCCGCAAAATCTTTGTGAAAGTTCTTGCAATCCGTGGCGGTATAGTGTATGATAGCCCTGTTGCCGGGAGGAGGGTCCCGGCAGAAAACAAAATAGGATTGGTAGAGTAAGCATATCGCGTAAAGTGGCAAGCGGCTGGGAAGTTGCCCTTGCACGAAGGACCCCCGCGAAATAGGGTCTACGATGGTATGCTGCATCCGCTACCAGGCAGCGCGTGCGCTGTCTGGGACGGCCGCTTCACCAAAGGTGAAACGGTCTCCTTATGCGCGTGCGCCGCCGGGACGGTCCTTCAGTCGCGGACTGAAGACGGTCCCCGGGCGCTTCCGGGATGTATCCATGCCAATCCTGGCCGTTTTACGGCTTGGATTGGCATATTTTTTATTCCGGAGTCCCCGGATGGAAGCTCAGCTTTACCTCCTAAAACCAGCCCCACCGGGGCGAAAATTTAAGGAGGACACGCAAATGGAGCGTAACCCGAATCAGAAAACATCCCTCAAAAAGACCTTTTCTACCCAGAACCTTGTCATGATGGCGGCCCTCATCGCCATACAGATCATCCTTACCCGCTTTTTCAGCATCCAGACGGATACCCTGCGCATCAGCTTCGGCAGCATCCCGCTGGTTCTGGCGGGCATGTGGCTGGGACCCCTCTGCGGCGCTATTGTGGCCGTGATCGCCGATGTCCTGGGGACCATCATTCAGGGCTACGGCGCGTGGTTCCCGCCGCTGGTGCTGGGCCCGCTGGCTACAGGCATCATCAGCGGCATCAGCACCAAGTACGTTTTCCGCAGTCCTCTGGCGGAAACCAGGGACACCTGGAAGGTGGCCCTCACCGTAATTATTACGGGCATCCTCAGCAGCTTCGTTTTCGGCCTCGTTGGAAGCACCCTGTACAGCATCATCATGAAGGGAAATACCACCGCCTTCCATATCCTCTTCTGGAGCAACCTGCTGCAGCGTCTGGCCACCAAGCCTCTGACGATTGCCGTGGACACTGTGGTGGTGGTCGTCGTCAACCGGGCGGTCTATAAGCCCGTGGTCAGTCATATCCTCTCCCGGGCATAAATTATCAGAAATCAGGTAAAACCATATGACCTATGAAGAAGCGCTCAAGTACATCCACTCCGTCAACTGGGTGGGCAGCAAGCTGGGGCTGGAGCGGACCCAGGAGCTTTTGGGAAAGCTGGGCGATCCCCACAAAAGGCTGAAATTCATCCACATCGCCGGTACCAACGGCAAGGGCTCCACCGCCGCCATGCTGGCGTCGGTTCTGGAACACGCCGGTTACCGGGTTGGCCTCTACACCTCCCCCTTCATCAACCGCTTCAACGAGCGGATGCAGGTGAACGGGCGGCAGATCCCTGACGAGACCCTGTCGGAGCTGACCGAACGTATCCAGCCCTACGCCGACGCCATGGAGGACGCCCCTACGGAGTTCGAGCTGATAACCGCCCTGGCCATGGAGTATTTCCGGCAGGAAAACTGCGAGATCGTGGTGCTGGAGGTGGGCATGGGCGGGGAGCTGGACTCCACCAACGTCATCGACGTGCCGGAGGCGGCTGTGATCGCCGCCATGGGGCTGGACCACGTGAAGGAGCTGGGCCCCACGATGGCGGACATCGCCCGGGCCAAGGCCGGGATCATCAAGACCGGCGGCGCGGTGGTCAGCTACGGCGGCAACCCCGATGCCGACGAGGTCTTTGCGCAGACTTGCCGGGAGAAGGGCGCGTCCCTGCGCTGTCCCGACTTCTCGAAGATCGTGCCCGGTGAATTCGGACTGGATGGACAGCGCTTCTCCTATGGTCCATGGACCGATCTGCAAATTCCGCTGGCAGGGCGCTACCAGCTCAACAACGCCGCCGTGGTGCTGGAGACCGTGGCCGTCCTCCGGGAGCGGGGCTGGAATATCTCTGACGCCGCCGTCCGGCAGGGCATTGCCGCGACCCGCTGGCCCGCCCGGTTCGAGGTGCTGCGCCGGGACCCGGTATTTATTGTAGACGGAGGCCACAACCCCCACGGCATCCGGGCCACGGCGGAGAGCCTCCGGCGGCTGTTCCCGGACAGGAAGATCACCTTTGTCACCGGCGTCATGGCGGACAAGGATGTGGAGTCCATTCTGGGGCTCATCGTACCCCTGGCGGACCAGTTCTTCACCGTCCGGCCCGAGAATCCGCGGGCTATGAAGGCGGAGGAGCTGGCCAGCCGTATCTCTGCCCTGGGCGTCAGGGCCACCGCCTGCGCCAGTGTGGCGGACGGCGTAGCCCGTGCCATCGAGGCCGAGGGCCCGGACGGCGTGGCCTGCGCCCTGGGGTCCCTCTACATGAGCGGCGAGGTGCGCGAGTGCTTCCGGGACGGGAAGGGGTAAGCTGTGGAACTCCGCATGTCCAGCATCCCGCTGATGCTGGAATACGTGTCCGGCCTGGGCGCCCGCCCGGGGGACCGGGAGGCGGCGCGGGCGATCCTCGCCCACGAGGACTACCGGTTTGAGCTGCGCCGCTACGAGATCCCCTCGGCGGAGCATCTGATCGACTACTTCTCCCGGCTGGATACCATCCCGCTGGAGGATATCCCGGACCTCAGCGGCGACCACCGGAAGAACAATCTGCGGGAAAAACACAGCAAATGGCTGGACTGCCTCCGGGACCCGCGGAAATACGAGGACCGGTATGAGCGGCTGAAGGCCCTGTTTACGGACGATTTTCTGGCAGAGATGCAGGGCCGTCTGGCGGGAATGTTCCCCGAGGGGACGGACATGATCCCGGACCCGGCGGTGGTTTCCACACTCAGCTTCGGGCGGTCTTTTGGCTACCCCCACGAGGGGGCCATCCACCTGGACCTGTTTGGGATAGACGAATACTGCACCATAGAGGACCTGCCCCGGATCGTCCTCCATGAAATGCACCATCTGCAGATGATGAAAATGGCGGAGGGCATCTCCGGAGAGCAGAGCCTGCTGGACCAGTATATCCGGGGCTTTGCCTGGGAGGGTATGGCGGTGAAGTTCTGCAACAACGCCGAAGGCGTGATCTCCCGGCGGGTCGAGCCGGGCCAGCCGCCCGATCAGGGGGTCCCGTCGATCCCTCTGCTTAACGAACATTTTCCGGAGCATTTCCGGCTCTTCTGCGAAACGGTGGAACGGATCAGGGCCGGAGCGTTTACCGAGGCGGACATGGAGCAGCAGTGGGAAGAAGTATGGTTCAACGCCTATCTCTACGGCGAAAAGCCCCTGGACCAGACGGCGATTTACAGCTTCGGCAACGAGCTGTACGGCTGCGTTTACGACGCTTTCGGGCTGGAGGCGGTATTTGAGTGCTTCTATCACCCTGCGCGGCTGATTGGCTATTTCAATCGCGCGGACTGCGGCTGGACCATCCCCTGAGGCAGAGCTGTTGTCGGCTTGCACAAGGATATTGTTAAAAATTTGTCATTTTGCCACTTGCAAAAATTCCCGGAGTTTGTTATCATGTGATCGTACGCTGGGACGGGAGGGTCCGTCCCGGGTTTCTCCGCAGCGGAGCTGCGGCTGTACATTGTTATTGACGCCGGGGGCGTGGACGATTGAAGCGCGGCGTCAAAATATAATTTTCCCGGGGGTGGTGAAATATCCCGGGAACAAGGAGGATACCCATGGCAATTGAATTCAAGGACGGCAAGTATGTGGACCCCGAGACCGGGCGCGTGACCCTGGACCCCACAGTCTATAAGGACTGGCAGATCGCCGAGGAGGCGGAGCGTACCCTGCCCCCCGTGGAGGAGTTCCGGAAGAAGATGGGTCTGGAGCCCGACGAGATCATCCCCTACGGCAAGACGCCCAAGCTGGACTTTATCAAGATCATGAACCGCCTGAAGGACAAGCCCGACGGCAAGTTTATCGAAGTCACCGCCATCACCCCCACCCCCCTGGGCGAGGGTAAATCCACCGTCTCCCTGGGCCTCATTGAAGGTCTGGGCAAGATCGGCAAGAACGTGGGCGGCTGCCTGCGCCAGCCCTCCGGCGGACCCACCATGAACGTCAAGGGCACCGCCGCCGGCGGCGGAAACGCCCTGCTGATGCCCATGACCGAGTTCTCTCTGGGCCTCACCGGCGACATCAATGACATCATGAACGCCCACAACCTGGCCATGGTGGCGCTGAACGCCCGTATGCAGCACGAGCGCAACTACGACGACGAGCAGCTGGCCAAGCGGGGCCTCAAGCGTCTGGACATCGACCCCAAGCGGGTGGAGATGGGCTGGGTGCTGGACTTCTGCGCCCAGGGCCTGCGCAACATCATTATCGGCGTGGGCGGCAACAAGGACGGCTACCTGATGGAGTCCAAGTTCGGCATCGCCGTGGGCTCCGAGCTGATGGCCATTCTGGCCGTGGCCAAGGATCTGAAGGATCTGCGCGAGCGTATCGGCAAGATCGTCGTGGCCTACAACCGCAAGGGCGAGCCCGTGACCACCGAGGACCTGGAGGTCGCCGGCGCCATGACCGCCTGGATGCGCAACTGCATCAACCCCACCGTGTGCTACACCGTGGAGCATCAGCCTGTGCTGATCCACGCCGGCCCCTTCGCCAACATCGCCATCGGCCAGTCCTCTGTTATCGGCGACCGGCTGGCGCTGAAGCTGTTCGATTACCATGTCACCGAGTCCGGCTTCGCCGCTGACATCGGCTTTGAGAAGTTCTGGAACGTGAAGAGCCGCCTCTCCGGCCTGACCCCCAACGTGTCCGTGCTGGTGGCGACCATCCGCGCTCTGAAGATGCACGGCGGCGGCCCCACCGTGGTTGCCGGCCGTCCCCTGCCCGAGGAGTACACCAAGGAGAACCTGGAGCTGCTGGAGAAGGGCACCGAGAACCTGTTCCACCATGTTGCCACCATCAAGAAGTCCGGCATCGTGCCCGTGGTCTGCATCAACCAGTTCTACACCGACACCGAGGCCGAGATCGCACTGCTGCGGAAGCTGTGCGCCGAGAAGGGCGTCCGCTGCGCCCTGAGCAACCACTGGCGTCTGGGCGGCGAGGGCGCCATCGAGCTGGCCGAGACCGTTGTGGACGCCTGCAAGGAGTCCAACCAGATCAAGTTCCTGTATCCTCTGGAGATGCCTCTCCGCGAGCGCGTGGAGATGATCGCCAAGGAGGTCTACGGCGCGGACGGCGTGGATTGGGCTCCCCTGGCTCTGGAGAAGGCCAAGCGGTTCGAGAGCGATCCCAAGTACGCTGATTACTGCACCATGATGGTGAAGACCCATCTGTCCCTGAGCCATGAGCCCAGCTGGAAGGGCGTACCCAAGGGCTGGCGTCTGCCCATCCGCGACATCCTGGAGTACGGCGGAGCCAAGTTCCTGTGCCCGATGGCTGGTACCATTTCCATGATGCCCGGCACCAGCTCCGACCCGGCGTACCGCCGCGTCGATGTGGATACTGAGACGGGTAAGGTTTCTGGTCTGTTCTAAGGTGAAGCTTTCGGAAATGGTCAGATTTCTCCAGGGTCTGAGGACAGCTGGCTGGACTGACACGGAAATCAACGACTTTGTCCTTTATATAGAAACCGGAGAAGATCAGTATAAGCCTAAGCCGAAGCAAGAGAGCTAATTGAACCCCGGCGGCGGTTCCGCCGCCGGGGTTTTCGTATCTGCGGCCCTTCGGGCCGCCTCCGGGTGGTTTCTATTTGCACCCCCGGGGGCTGCGCGCCCCCGGACCCTGCGGGGACTTTTTGTGT
>JAAZZJ010000156.1 GCA_014237695.1 Oscillospiraceae bacterium
ATCCCTTGCACCTCAAGTGAATACCCACAAAGAGGTACAATGTGAGACGGGGGAGCCGGTGCGATTAAATCACGCGGAAAAAATCCATGGACTTTTTCCGCGTGACTCTTTTTTACCGTGTAAGCTTAGAGCCATATGCATGGTCTGCCACTATCTACTCGCCATATTCCTCAATAACTAACTTGCATTTTACTTGTTTTCATCATAGAGTTCCTCTATCCGCAAGGCTTCGTCCATCTGCGCATAAACCAAAAGCTGTGAAAGAAATACGATATACCATACGCCGGTTACCGGCAGCAAGAGCAGCGTCCAAGGTGCAAACAGCACATAGACCGCCCAGTGCGCCAGCTGCAAAATGCCTGTACCCATGACCCTCCAGAAGTACCTGATCAGAAACAGCAGCGCATTGCGCAGCCGGATGGCTGGAGTCTGCCGGAACAGCACGATCTGCGGCCAGAGCAAGGTATTCGCTGCCAGGATCAGCAGCAGCCCTGCCAGATATACGCCTATAGTCCCCATGGACGGCCCCGTCTCCGCCCACCAGAACAGCATCCCCATAAAGGCGTACAGTCCCGCAAGCAGTCCCATGACCGCGCCCAAAAGCATGCTTCCCTGCCAGTTCTGCCGCCAGGAACGCTTCCAGCCGTCCAACCAGGGGGTCGGATCGTCCCGCAGGCCCCGCAGGACAGCGTCATACATCCCCGCCAAAAACGGCCCCGCAATCGCGCCGCCTGCGATGGAGCAGGGGAGAAGTATCAGGACGCTGGATACAGCAACGGCATAAAATATTCCCGCCGCCAGCGGCGCAAAGCCAGCCAGCGTCAGCAGATTGATCTTCCACCACTGGCCAAACCGGTTGGACAGCAGCTGGCGGTAACGGTAAAAGCCCGTCTGCCGCTCGTTCTCATTGTAGTGCGGATCTTCGGGAAACAACAGTCCCACGGGTCATCCCTCCTTATGCGGCATAGTGGCAGTTCGACAGAAAGCCCGCCAGAATTTCACGGGCGCTGCCATCAAATTTCTCCTGGCAGGACAGCTCCACACTGATTGCATAGTTCCGGTACACGCCAAAGGCTGACGCGCCCCTGGCGTAGGGGTTTGTGTCCGACTCGTAGGTATAGGTGATGACCGTAAATTCCTGTCCATTATAGGTTTCCGCAGAGGTCCCCTCTATTGCATACTGGCTGGAAGCCATATCCACCCACTCCGCCGCGCTGCTCTTGGCCTTTTCAGCTTCGTTATAGCCTGCCAGCAGGACATAGATCTGCGCGTCATAGAGCTGGGCCTCATCGCCGTCCTCGTTGGTATAAGGCTCTGCCTCACCAATAGACCAGGTGGCATAATACATACCGTTGGCATTCAGCGCGTCATTGTTCTCCCGGGGAGTCAGCCCCTCGGGCGTATCTATACCGATCACGTTCCCAACGCTCACCCACTGTTCATCCCAGGCCGCACCGTCCGCCGCCTGGCGGGGGACGGACTGAGCGCACCCCGCCAGACAGATACATCCCGCCAGCAGCAGCGCAAAAACATGCCTTTTCATGAAACCGCTCCTTCCGTCAATTTGCTCCACAGAGCGTCACAGCCTTCTGGATATGCAGAAGTTTTTTCCGTCCAGAATCCCCGGCGGGCCAGATACAAAGCAGAAACAAGCTCTTGACTGCCGCCGGTCACTGTACTGCCCATCCATTCGTAAGCGTATTCGCCCAGATCAAACCCCGCTAACACCGGGCAGCTCCCCCAGACCAGACAGGTTTCTTCAAGAGAATCCTCCCCCTTCTCAGGCAGGGAGCCGTCCAGGCGACGGAGGGAATGATAGTCCCGCTGAAACTGTTCCGGGTCCTCCAGCAGGAAGAAGTAGCTCTCGCATTCCAGAATATCTCCCATCAAAGAAACCTGCGCCGCAGCGGACATGTCGGGAGTCCCGCTGTCGGAGACATACTGTGTCAGGACGGCGGCGATTTTCCCGTCTCCGTTCAGGTCCTCCCCCAAGGAGGCGAAAGCGGCCTCCAGCGCGGCGGCGGTGTCCTCCGGCAGACGGCTGCTCCCCACGTATGCGATCTTATAATCCGGTTCTGCCCGGCTGAGTGTGTTCCACATAATGCTTCCGGTGATTGCCAGAAGTACCAGTGCGATCCCCACATGCCATTTATAGTAATGCCACCAATTTTTCCACTTCTCCGTCTTTGTCAATTCAAGAGGCGCGTCCGGCTTGACATCCTGGTATTTCTTCTTCAGATATTCGCTTGCCATAACCGTTCCCTATTCCCGCGTCGTCCCGCCAGGGGCGTAGCTGACAGGCAGACACACCAGCGCTGGAATATTGGAGCGGTCCTTTGCCAGCAGCAGATCCACGCAGGTCTCCGCCATCTTCTCGGCGGGCTGTATAATGGTCGAGCAGTACAGCTCCTCGCCTCCAAACCGCCGGATGCCGTCAAACCCGATGATCTGCACATCCTCCGGCACCCGAAGCCCCAGCTCCGCTAATATATTCTGTATCCTCCAGGCCAGCAGGTCGGTGGAACAGAAGATGCCGTCAATATCCAGCTTCCCTTCCGCCATATGCGCAAGCAGAAACTCCCGGAACACCTCCGGGCCGTCCTCGCCATCGTTCCGGCGCAGAACCTCGCAGGGGATCTGCCGGGTCCGGCAGACGGCCTCAAAGCCGTCTCCCCGCTTGTCCGTCTCGCTGGGACTGGATGAGCCGGTGCGGAGGAAAGCCAGATGCGTGCATCCCAGCTCCAGAAGCTTCTCCGCCGCCAGGCGGCCTCCGCCGTAGTTATCCGCCGCCACACAGGGGATGTCCGCCCGGAAGCTGCGGTCGATGCCCACAAAAGGCAGATCTTCGTCCACTGCCAAGGGGTTATAGGTCAATCCGATGATGCCGTCCGCCTTGTTCTGCCGGACCATGTTGACGCAGTTCTGCTCGATCTCCGGATTGGAGGCGGTGACATACAGCAGCATCCGGTAGTCCCGCCGGGCCAGAGCCTCGCAGATGTGCTGGGCCAGAGCTGCGAAAAAGGGGTGGTTCACCCCTGGCAGGATCACTGCCACCGTGTTGGTTTTGTTTGTTTTCAGCCCCCGGGCGTACTGGTTGACCTGATATCCCAGCTTTCGGGCCGCTTCCTCCACCTTTATTCTGTAGCTCTCCCCCACGGGGATGCCGTTGAATACCTTAGACACGGTCCCCAGGGCCACACCGGCCTCCTGAGCCACGTCCTTCATCGTCGGCATAGCGTTTTTCATATCCGCCTCCTGGTGAAATGTTTCATATACAAGGCGCAAATGGACTGCCCTGCGCCGTGTCTGCTTGTATCATAGCAGAAGCGATGATGAAATGTAAAGAGGAATTTCACATATTTTTCATGAAACGTTGCGTTTTGGCGCAATTACCAAAAACAGTCCAATTGGTTTGTCAAAGTTGATGAACTTAAAGAAATTGGCAAAAACCTGTTGACAGGAAGGCGGGATATTTGCTAAGATAACCACAACAGGCGCATAACGTTTCACAGATTTTCGGCAGCTTGCATGTTGCTTAAATTTAGCCGAAGCCATGAAACGTTATACGAGCTGCGCGGCCGGCGCGCATCCTGCAAAGGACAATCTCCCCGCATCGCAGTCTCCTTTCCCAGCGACAAGCTATGTGTTTAAGGAAGTGAGTCACATGAAAAAAAGCGAAACTCCCGTCCGGATCTCGGCGGCGGGCTCCGCCGCCCTGTCCCAGCGTTCCGGGAAGACGCTGGGACAACGGCTCCTGGACAACTGGCAGCTCTACGCGCTGCTGCTGATCCCCGTGGTACTGACAGTTGTCTATAAGTACATCCCCATGTACGGCATCCAAATCGCCTTCCGAGACTTTGACCCCAACCTGGGCTTCACCGCCAGCCGGTGGGTGGGCTTCGACTGGTTCACCCGGTTCTTCAAGGCGCCAACCTTCTGGCGGATGATGAAGAACACGGTGCTTATCAGCTTCTACGGCCTGCTGTGGAGCTTCCCCGTCCCCATCATCCTGTCCCTCATCATTAACCAGGTACGGTTCCACAAATTCAAGCGGGTGGTTCAGACCGTCCTCTACGCGCCCCATTTTATCTCCGTCATGGTCATCTGCGGTATGATCAAGATCTTCCTCAGTCCTACCGGCGGCCTGCTGAACCTGCTTCTGGGTACGCAGATCGACTTTCTTACCCAGTCGGAGGCTTTTCGGACCATATACATCGCCTCCGGCATCTGGCAGGACGCGGGCTGGGGTTGTATCATCTACTTAGCCACTCTGGCCAACGTGGACCCCGGCCTCTACGAAGCGGCCAAGATGGATGGAGCCTCGGTGTTCCAGCGGATCCTGAATATTGACATCCCGGAGCTGCTGCCCATGGCGATCCTGAACCTCATCATGGCCGCCGGAGGCATCATGAACGTGGGATTTGAAAAGGTCTGGCTGCTCCAGACCGATCTGAACAAGGCCACCAGCGATGTCATTGCCGTCTATGTCTACCAGCAGGGCATTGAGCAGGCCAAGTACAGCTACTCTACTGCCGTGGGCTTGTTCAACACAGCCATTAACATTGTGCTGCTGATTATCGTCAACAAGATCGCGTCCAAGGCTTCGGACGTGCAGTTTGTGTAAAGGGGGCGGCGGAATATGACAAAATCAAAATCTACCGGTATGTCCGACAAGGCCAGCGATATCATCCTGGTGACCATCTGCACTGTAGTCCTGCTGATCGTGGCCTACCCTCTGTACTATGTCCTCATAGCCTCCTTCTCCGACCCCTACGACGTGTATGCAGGGAAGACCTTCCTGCTGCCCAGCGGCTTCACCTTTGACGGCTATAAGGCGGTGTTCGCAGACCCGAAGATCGTCTCCGGCTTCCTCAATTCTGTGAAATACACCGTCATCGGCACCATCTTCTCCGTGGTGATGCTCTACATCACCGCCTATCCCCTGGCCCAGAAGGATCTGCCGGGGCGGAAGTGGATCAGTCTGTTCTTCGTGTTCACCATGTACTTCGGCGGCGGGCTGGTCCCCACCTATCTGGTGGTCCGGGATACCGGGCTGATGGGCAGCATGTGGGCCCTGTTCCTCCCCGGCGGGGTGGGCGTGGGCAACATGATCATCGTCCGCAACTACTTCCAGAACAGCATCCCCCACGATCTGGTGGAGGCCAGCGAGATCGACGGCTGCTCCAAGTTCCGCACCTTCCTCAGCGTGGTCATTCCCCTGTCCATGCCCATTCTGGCGGTCCAGGCGGTGTTTGCCATGGTGGCCTACTGGAACGACTGGTTCACCGCCATGATCTACCTGGGGGGCAAGGGCGAGCCCCTGCCTCTGGTACTGCGGGGCATCCTGATGAAATCCAGCGCAGCCAGCGAGCAGGCCAGCATGATCTCCGGCGGCTACGCCGAGCTGAACAAGCAGACGGAGCTTATCAAATTCTGCTCCATGATCGTCGCCGCGGTGCCCATGCTCATTGCATATCCCTACGTCCAGAAATATTTTGAGAAAGGCTTCATGGCCGGCGCTGTGAAGGGGTAAACCTCTGTGGAACACGAGAGAATAACCGTCGCATATGTGATGGAGAAGATTGACCAGATCATGGCGGGAGACGCCGCGCTGCGGGAGGGTATCGCCATGCTGGAAAATCTGGACGACGGGGCGGCTATTGCCGCCGGCAACATGGTGGAGGCCAGAGAAAAGACCAATCAGCAAATGCTGGCTCTTCTGAACAAGATCATCGACAAGCTTGAAATAAATTGAAAAGGAGAATCATCATGAAGAAGTTCCTGTCCTTCCTCCTGGCAGCCCTGACACTGCTGGCCTTCCTCACCGCCTGCGGCGGCGGCGGAAACAACGGCCCCGCCAATAGCGGCGAGCCCAATACCAACACCGACCAGACGGAATTCAACATCATTTCCGGCATCTCCGCCCTCTCCGGCGGCTATGACGACAATCCGGTCCTCAACGCCATGATGGAGAACGTGGGCATCAAGATCAACTGGGAGACCATGAGCGACTCCTTGGGCGAGCAGGTCAACATCCGCCTGACCGGCGGCGAGCTGCCCGACGCTGTGCAGGCCGTGGGCTGGTCCAACTATGACCTGGGCCGCTATGGCCGGGGCGGCACCTTCATCGACCTGACGCCCTACGTCACCGATGCCAGCATAATGCCCAACCTC
>JAAZZJ010000157.1 GCA_014237695.1 Oscillospiraceae bacterium
GGCCCCTACGGGCTGGAGGACTTCACCGGCCTCTACAAGGACACCGCCCCCACCACGATCCACTGGAAGGACGAGGACGGCAGCTTCTCCCGTCCCTATGTCTACAAGCTCCAGAAGGTCAACGATAAGAAGACCTACACCGTTATCACCACCGAGGATACGTCCGAAAAATACTATGTGAGCCTCTTTGCCAAGGGTCCGGAGTATAAGCTCTTCGGCTTCATCCCCTGCGACCGGCACCTGTACGGCCTGGTGGACGAGCAGGGCGAGCCCAATATGGAGGCCCGCATCAACATCTTCGGCGCGGACAGCGTGGGACGGGACATCTTCTCCCGCCTGCTGTACGGCAGCCGGGTGTCTCTGACCATCCCTTTCGTGTCCGCCGCCATCAGCTTCGTGCTGGGCATCCTGCTGGGAGGCATCTCCGGCTACTTCGGCGGCTGGATCGACAACCTGATCCAGCGTATCATCGAGGTCATCTCCGCCATCCCCAGCATCCCCCTGTGGCTGGCCCTGTCCGCCGCCATTCCTCCGGGGATCTCCGTGACGGCCATGTACCTGTACATCACCATCATTTTGTCCTTCATCGGGTGGACCGGACTGGCCCGCACGGTCCGGGGCCGGTTCATCGCCCTGCGGAAGGAGGACTTCGTGATGGCCGCCAAGCTGGCGGGCGTCAGCGACTTCAAGATCATCGTCAAGCATCTGGTCCCTGGCTTTTTGAGCTACCTGATCGTCAGCCTGACCCTGGGCATCCCCGGGTCCATCCTGGGCGAGACCTCCATGAGCTATCTGGGCCTGGGCATGAAGGCCCCCGCCACCAGCTGGGGCGTGCTGCTGAAGGAGACCGAGGCCCTGGCCACCGTGGCCCAGTGCCCCTGGAAGATGATCCCGCTGATCTTCGTCATCATCACCGTCCTGGCCTACAACTTCCTGGGCGACGGTCTGAGAGACGCGGCGGATCCCTACAAGTAAGAAGCGGAAAGGAGCGCGTATGATGGAAAACGAAGCGCGTCAAAATGATACCATCATTCAGGTAAAGGACCTGAAGGTCAACATCAAGACCGACGACGGCATCCTGACTGCCGTCCGGGGCGTGGATTTCGAGATCAGAAAGGGGGAGACCCTGGGACTGGTGGGCGAGTCCGGCTGCGGCAAGAGCCTGACCAGCAAGGCCATCCTGGGCATCAACGACAAGAAGTGTTCGGCGGAGGGGGAGATCATCTTCGACGCCGACGGCTTGGGCCGGACGGACCTTCTGAAGCTGAAGCCCAGAGGGGACGAGATCCGTTCCGTCCGGGGCAAGCAGATCTCCATGATCTTCCAGGAGCCCATGGTGGCCTTTTCCCCCATGTATACCATCGGCAACCAGATCAACGAGGCCACTCTCCTGCACATCACTAAGGATAAGAAGAAGTCCAAGGAGATCTCCCTGGGCGTGATGAAGAAAGTGGGCATCGCCAACGCGGAGAAGCGGTACGACCAGTACCCCCACGAGTTCTCCGGCGGAATGCTCCAGCGTGCCCTCATCGCCATGGCTCTGGTGTGCAACCCCAAGCTGCTCATTGCCGACGAGCCCACCACCGCCCTGGACGTGACCATCCAGGCGCAGATCCTGGAGCTGATGAAGGAGCTGCAGAAGGATTTCGGCATGTCCATCCTCTTCATCACCCACGACCTGGGCACCGTGGCCCGGATGTGCGACCGGGTGGCGGTCATGTACCTGGGGCGGATCGTGGAGTCCGCCACGGCCCTGGAGATCTTCAAAAATCCCCAGCACCCCTATACCAAGGGGCTTATCGGTTCCGTCCACAAGATTGGCACCAAGAACCAGGAAAAGCTGTTCTCTATCGAGGGCACTGTGCCCCTGGCCCTGAACCTGCCTGCCGGGTGCGGCTTCTACGAGCGGTGTACACAGCGGATCGAGGGCGTGTGCAACGCATACGATCCCACTCTGGTCCAGGTGGGCCAGGATCACCAGGTAGCGTGCTTCGCCTGCACCGGCTGTCCAAAGGACGGCGCCTGCAGCGGGTGTGGCAAGGAAGGAGGTAAGGACGCGTGAGCGGTAAGAAGCAGATTCTGGATGTACAGCACATCCATATGCGTTTCAACTCCAAGGGTGTCTGCGTCCGGGCGGTGACCGACGTGAGCTTCACGGTGGACGAGGGCGAGACCATCGGCATCGTGGGCGAGTCCGGGTGTGGCAAGACCACTCTGGGGCGGTGCATCGTCCGGGCCTACGAGCCCTCCGAGGGCGAGGTTCTCTATACCGCCGGGGACGGGGAGACGGTGAACTTCACCAAGATCGATCCCAAGACCATGAAGAAGTACCGCAAGGAGATCCAAATGATCTTCCAGGATCCCTACTCCTCCCTGGACCCCCGCATGACGGTTTACGACATCATCAAGGAGCCTCTGCTGGCCAACTTCCCCAAGATGCCCAAAGCCGAGATGGACCAGCGCATCATGGACATCGCCGCCAAGGTGGGACTGAACACCTCCTACCTCATGCGGTATCCCCACGCCTTCTCCGGCGGGCAGCGCCAGCGCATCGGCATCGCCCGGGCTCTGGTACTCAATCCCCGGGTGATCGTGTGCGACGAATCGGTCTCCGCCCTGGACGTCTCCATCCAGGCCCAGGTTATCAACCTGCTCCACGACCTGCAGAAGGAGTTTGCTCTGACCTATCTGTTCATCAGCCACGACCTGTCCGTGGTGGAGTATATCTCCGACAAGGTGGGTGTGATGTATCTGGGGAAGCTGGTGGAGTACGCCCCCACCAAGGATCTGTTCAGCCACCCCATGCACCCCTATACGGAGAGCCTGCTGTCCGCAGTACCTGTGGCGGACCCCACACAGCAGATGGAGCGCATCCCCCTGGAGGGCGAGATCCCCAACCCGGCCAATCCGCCTACGGGCTGCTATTTCCATACCCGCTGCCGGTACTGCAAGCAGCAGTGCAAGGAGACCGCGCCGGATTACAAGGAGCTGGAGCCTGGCCATTTTGTAGCCTGCCATCGGGCGGAGGAGCTGAAGCTGAAGGGATTCCAGTATGACGACTAAGAAGCTGATTATTTTCACCGACAGCGGCGATACCATCATCGACGAGGGCACCCAGATATACGACGAACGGGGCATTGTCCAGGAGGCCCAGTTCATCCCCGGCGCGGGGGAGGTCCTCCGCCAGCTCCACGAAGAGGGCTTTACCATCGCCCTGGTGGCGGACGGAGAGTGGGAGTCCTTCCAGAACGTATACCGGAAGAACGGCCTGGGGTACTGCTTCGACGCCTGGGTGGTCTCGGAGGTGGTGGGCCGGCAGAAGCCGGAGGCGGTGATGTTCGAGACCGCCTATGAGAAGCTGGGTCTCACCGGGGCCGACAAGGAACGCATTGTCATGATCGGAAATAATCTCAAAAAGGATATCGCGGGCGCCAACCGCCAGGGGCTGACTTCCATCTGGCTGGACTGGTCCCCCCGGTATTTCCACACGGCGGAGGAGCCCGACTGGGAGCCGGACTATACGGTGAAAACGCCGGCGGAGCTGCTTCCGCTGCTCCACGATCTCAATGCAAAGCTGGAGGATTAAAAGTTGAGGTTGGCTATGGAAAGAAACGAATACAAAGCGGAGATCAAAAAAAAGCTGGCAAAGCTGATCGACGCCTTTTGCCCCATCCTCTATGAGGACGATGAGATCTTTCTGAAAAACATGGAGGGCCGTAACCTGGCGGGGGACGATGTCCGCCTGTATCAGCACTGGGAATGGACCCAGGGCGTCGGGTTATACGGACTGTGGAAGCTGTTCGAGAAAACCGGAGAGAAAAAATATCTGGAGGTGCTGGTCAAGTATTTCGATCAGCAGCTGGAGATTGGCTTCCCGGCGCTGAACGTCAACACCATCACCCCCTTTCTCACCATGGCCTACGTGGGAGAATACCTGCACGAGGAGAAGTATCTGGCCCCCTGCCGGGAGAGCGCCCGCCGGATCATGGAGCGCTTCCCCCGGACGGAGGAGGGGGGCTTTCAGCACATGACCTCTGACACCCTCAATGACCAGGAGCTGTGGGACGACACCCTGTTTATGTCCGTGCTGTTCCTGGCCAACATGGGGCGCATCGAGGGGAACCAGGCCTACATCGACGAGGCCCAGTACCAGTTCCTGCTCCACGCCCGGTATCTGGCGGACCGGGAAACCGGGCTGTGGTACCACGGCTGGACCTTCCGCGGGCGGCACAACTTCGCCGGAGCCCTCTGGGGCCGGGGGAACTGCTGGATCACCATCGCCATCCCGGAATTTTTGCAGATGGTCCCCTGCGCCGCTCCCGTGAAACGGACACTGGCCCAGCTCCTCCTCAACCAGGCTGAGGGCCTGAAAAAGTATCAGAGCGCGTCCGGAATGTGGCACACCCTGATTGACGAGGCGTCCTCCTATGTGGAGGCCAGCGCCACCTGCGGCTTTGCCTATGGCATCCTGCGGGCGGTCCATACGGGGCTCATCGACGCCTCCTGGGAGGCGGTGGCCCTGAAGGCCCTGCCGCCGGTGCTGGAGTGCATCGGGGAGGACGGCGTGGTCCGGCAGGTGTCCTACGGCACCGCCATGGGGCGGGAGAGCAGGGCGTTCTATCGGGACATTCCCCTGAAGCCCATGCCCTACGGGCAGGCGCTGGCGATGCTGTTTCTCAGCGAGTGTCTGGAGATTGAGGCGTAATAGAGGTATACGATGAATATTGGCAGGCAATGGGAAGACCGGCTCCGGATTTGGTCGGAGCAGTTTGAAAAGCACTATTTTACGGTGTGTGCCCCTCTGTCCCTGTCCTTTTTCACCACCATGGATCAACTGGCCTTTGACGAAGCTGTCAAAGGCCGGTTTGTCCCCGCTCAGCCGGGGGCACGGTGGGGGAAGAAGTGGGAGTACGGGTGGTTCCATACCCAGGCCGTCATTCCGGCGGCACTGGAGGGAAAGCGGGCCGTCTTCACCCTGGGGGCCGGGGAGGAGATGCTGGTCTGGGTCAACGGCCGGGAGGCCGGGTCTATCGACCGGCAGCACAAATATATCACCCTCTCCCGTTCCGCCTGGGCGGGGGATGTGTACGACATTTACGCGGAGTGCTACGCGGGCCATGGCCTCCGGCAGGAGGGCGCGGGCCCCGTGGGTCCCGATGAGGAGCCGGTGCCCGAGCCCCCGGAGGCCCAGGTCACGGTAAAGCCGTCCCTGCTGGGGAGCTGGAACGAGGCGCTGTTCCAGGCGGCCATGGATTACCAGGTCCTCTACAGCCTGGTGCAAAAGCTGCCGGAGAAGAGCCTGCGGGCCATGAAAATTGTTGAGGGACTGAAAAAGTTCACCTATACGGCGGACTTCGAGCTGCCGGAGGAGGAACTCACCGCCAGCGCAGTGGAGGCGGACCGGTATTTGCAGCCCCTGCTGGCCTGCCGGAACGGTTCCACCGCGCCGGACTATACCGTCTTCGGACAGTCCCACCTGGACCTGGCCTGGCTCTGGCCGGTGGAGGAGACCATGCGGAAGACGGCCCGGACCTACGCCAACCAGCTGGCGCTGATGGAGGAGTATCCGGACTACCGGTTCCTGCTCTGCGAGCCGCCTATATTGGAGTATTTGAAGGCCCTTTATCCGGACGTCTACCGGCGGGTGAAAGAAAAGACCGCCTCCGGGGGATTTTATCCCGAGGGGGCGCTGTGGGTGGAGTGTGATACCAACATCCCCTCCGGGGAAAGCCTCATCCGGCAGTTCGTCCGGGGAAAGCGCTGGTTCCGGGAGGAGCTGGGGGTGGACAGCCTTATGGCCTGGATGCCGGATACCTTCGGCTTTTCGGCGGCGCTGCCCCAGATCATGAAGAAGTGCCAGATCCCCTATTTTGCCACCCAGAAGCTCACCCGCCAGGACCCGGAGGCGGAGCCCTTCCCCTATAACCTCTTCTGGTGGGAGGGACTGGACGGCAGCCGGGTGCTGTCCCACCTGTTCCGGCGGAACAACGCCGTGTTCTCTTCCGGGGAGCTGGTCTCCCGGTGGGAGGACGACCGGGTCCAGCAGGAGGGCATCGATGGCCTCATGTTCCCCTTCGGCTACGGAGACGGCGGCGGAGGCCCCACCCGGGAGATGGTGGAGGCAGCCCTGCGCTGCCGGGATCTGGAGGGCGCGCCC
>JAAZZJ010000158.1 GCA_014237695.1 Oscillospiraceae bacterium
GCGAGTGCGTGGATAAGGACGGCAGCCCCACCATGAAGGAGTGGTGGGACGTCACCGAAGAGGACATCAGGAAGATGACCGATGCCACCGTGTGGTGCGAGGCCGGCTTTGACAACTTCCGGGGCGGCGGTTTCTCCAGCCATTTTGTCACACGGGCGGAAATGCCTGTGACCATGATCCGCCTGAATCTGATAAAAGGCCTGGGGCCCGTGCTGCAAATCGCCGAAGGCTGGACCGTGAAGCTGCCCGACAAGGTCACGGATACGCTGATGGAGCGCACCAATCCCACCTGGCCCTGCACCTGGTTCACGCCCCGCTGCGACGGCGTGGAGGGCAGTCCCTTCTGCACCGCCTACGACGTGATGAACCACTGGGGCGCCAACCACGGCGCCATCTCCTACGGCCATGTGGGTGCGGACCTCATCACCCTTTGTTCCATGCTGCGGATTCCCGTCTGCATGCACAATGTCCCCAGCAAGGACATCTTCCGTCCCGCCGCCTGGAATGCCTTCGGCATGGACAAGGAGGGCCAGGACTACCGCGCCTGCGCCGCATACGGTCCTCTGTATAAGAATATCCGCGGATAACCGCAAAGAGCCCTGACAGAAGCTGTCAGGGCTCTTTACTTGCGTGTTATGATTTCACAGCCCGGGCCTTTACCAGCAGCATCATGGGGCGGCGCAGCTCATCTTCCATGCCGGGGAGGCCCATCATCTCCTCCGGAGGCATTGCCTCCTCCACCGCCTCCAGGGCGAAGCCGCTGCGCAGCGCGCCCATCAATATCTGCGTCAGGGTGTGATGGTATTTCAGCACGCTGCAGCCCAAAAAATGCGTCTCCCGCTTTCCGGGCGTAAAATAGCCGTCCACCGGCCAATGCCGGGGCTGGCCGTCGTCCCCGTAGACCCAGTCCTGACCCACGCCGGACGTAAAAACAGGATGTTCGATGTTGAAGAGGAAGACGCCGTCCTGCTTCAGCGTTTGAAACACCTTCCGGAAAACCTCCTCCAGATCTTCAATATAGTGCAGCGCCAGATTGGAAACCACACAGTCCCAGGCATCCGCCGGGTATTCATATTCCCCGATGCCGCAGACGCGGTACGTGATTCCCGGACCGCCGTTTCGCTTCCGGGCTTCCTCAATCATCTTCCCGCTTAAATCGATCCCCAGAATCCGGGACGCCCCCTGCTCTGCGGAAAATTTACAGTGCCATCCATAGCCGCACCCCAAATCAAGCACGCTTTTTCCCCTGAGCGCAGGAAACATCGGCTTCAGCTGGTGCCACTCTCCGGCGGCGGAGAGCCCCTCCCTGCTGCGGGACATGGCGGCGTACTGGCTGAAAAAGGCCTCGTCATCGTAGGTATTGCTCATTGTCTTGATTCCTCCACCATCTCGTCTGCCGGGCAGGCTACCTCCGCAGCAGACACAGCCATATGCACAGAGCCGCCTCCGCCAGGGCGATCAGCGGAATGCCTGTCACAAAATACCAGTGCTTCGTTTTGTGCCGGAACATCCACATGCCCAGAAAGGCCCCCAGACCGCCGCCCAGCAGGGCGGAGAGAAACAGCGTCCGCTCCCGGATACGCCGTGCGCCCTGCTGCTTCGCTCTGCGCTTGTCGAACCCCATCAAGGCAAAGGCCCAGATGTTCACCAATGCCAGGTATCCAACGATCAGCGGCACCGGCGAGCCCACTGCCGCCCAGACATGGTCGCTGTCCGCTGCCGGCAGGAAAGGGAACTTTTCGCTCACGACAGCTTTCCTCCAAAGAGCTTCCGCATCTTCTCCTGCTGTCCGCAGCACATGCGGCCCTCCGGGCACTGTCCGGTGAGATAGCAGCTGGGACCAAAGCGGTCAAAGAGAGCCGGATACTGCTCCCGCAGCAGCCGCAGAAGGCCCATGGCCACGTGCCGGATCTCCCACTGGGCACGAGTGCAGGTCCGCAGCCGGATAATCAGCATCAGTTCCCGGGCGTTAAGAGTGGTCATCACATCCATCATATTGCCGCTGACTGCGTAATAGCAGCTGTAGGGACGCAGGGCGGGATCTTCGCACAGCGCTCTTGCAATCCGGTTGGCCTCCGTCAGGGCGTTCCGGTAAATTTCCAGGGCGGCCGGATTGGTCCGGATGGTGTCCGGCAGGATGAACCGGCTGTGATCCACAGACTGAATGGGGGGCACGATCACCGACTGCATCCGGTGGCGGACCAGATGGGTGATCCCCGCCAGGGTCAGGCCGGAGACAGCGAAGGTATAGCTCAGCTGCTCCAGCTCCCGCGGCCGGGGGGAGGCCAGCAGGGCATCCAGAGAAAAGGGCTTGTCCGTTCCGGGATTAGCCGCCCGACAGGCCCTCTCCAGCAATTTGCCGGGGGCCGCCGGACCGGCCAGAAGCTCTGCGGAACCAGCCTCTTCCTCCGGCACCCAGACGGGTTCCTCCCGGAACATCGGGGAAGATTCCTCCGGCGGCGCCTCCTCCGGCCCGGAATCCTCCAGCTCAGTCCCCAGTGCCGGGAACAGCTCCGTCAGCTGACCGGCCAGCTGGCCGGCAATATCGCGCAGCTCCGGAACCGCTCTGCCCTGCCCCAGGCGGATGGATCGGATAAGGCTCACCAGCTCCCGGGCATTGAGTGTGCAGTAGAAATTGCTGCAAAAGGCGTAAGGCAGCAGGAACCGGGCGTCCTCCTTAGGCACATCCGCGTCCAGCAGCTTCCGGTAGGCGGCAAAGAGGCCGTCCATATAAGCCCTGTAGTCCTCCAGCGCCTTGCCCGCCAACTCGGGGGGGATATGGTAGCCCAACCCGCTGAAATCCACATACCGCCGGGACTTCACGGTGAAGGACGCCAGGCGGCGCTCGATAAAATACTGCTCCACATACACAGATACGTTTTGCAGCGCGATGGAAAACACCGCGTGTTCGATCACGGACCGGTGGCCGGAGCGGAGGACCTTGCCGATCAGATCCTGATTTCTTGGGTTGCCCTGGGCTTTCTCGAAAAGCTCCAGCGCGTCCCCCGGAGTCGTGGAGATACGGGCGGCACTGGCACAGACTTCCTCGCCTGCGGTACTCCAGCCGATGATTTTTGCTTGGGATTGTGTGGTCATGATGAATCGATCCTCCGTTTTCCGTTTTTTGCTTTCCCTATTCTACCGGAAACAGCAGGCAATTGCAAGGGCTCCTTTTCGAGGTTTGCTGACTTGGCGTGGTTTTTGCAAGAATATTTTTTCGCATCTTGAAGATCCGGATGATTTGTACTGGAACTATTTCGACCAGACAGAAGAGATAAGTCCACAGTCTCCAAAGATTGCGGTACGCTTTCTATCTATTCCTGAAGCAAATGACCGAACAGAACAACTCTTTGAAAAAAAGAGGCGGGGAGCTTCCCCGCCTCGTTTTTAATACGCCAGTCTCTCCGCCAGCCAGCCCTTCAGCTCGCTGATGGGGATACGAACCTGCTTCATGCTGTCGCGCTCACGTACAGTGACACAGTTGTCCGCCGGAGTCTTGTCATCGCCCACGGTCTCGAAATCCACTGTGATGCAGAAGGGCGTACCCACCTCATCCTGACGGCGGTAGCGCTTGCCGATGGAACCGGCATCATCAAAATCGATCATCCAGTCCTTTGCAAGCTCCGTCTGGATCTCACGGGCCTTATCGCCCAGCTTCTTGCTCAGAGGCAGCACGGCGGCCTTGAAGGGAGCCAGCGCCGGATGGAGGCGCAGCACTGTGCGCACGTCGTTCTTCTCCTCGTCCACGACCTCCTCGTCGTAGGCGTTGCACAGGAAAGCCAGCAGCATCCGCTCCACGCCCAGGGAGGGCTCGATGACAAAGGGCACGTAATGTTCGTTGGATTCCTGATCGAAGTAGGTCAGGTCCTTGCCGGAGGTATTCTGGTGGGCAGTCAGGTCGAAATTGGTCCTGCTGGCCACGCCCCACAGCTCACCCCACTCGGTAAAGGGGAAAGCAAACTCAAAGTCCGTGGTGGCGTTGGAGTAGTGGCTCAGCTCCTCGGGGTCGTGATCCCGGAGCCGCAGATTCTCCTCCTTGATACCCAGCCCCAGCAGCCACTGGTGGCAGAAGTTTTTCCAGTAAGCAAACCACTCCAGCTCCGTACCGGGCTTGCAGAAAAATTCCAGCTCCATCTGCTCGAACTCCCGGGTGCGGAAGATGAAGTTGCCCGGAGTGATCTCATTGCGGAAGCTCTTACCGATCTGGCACACGCCGAAGGGCAGCTTCCTGCGGGTGGAGCGCTGAACATTGAGGAAGTTGGTGAAGATGCCCTGCGCGGTCTCGGGGCGGAGATAGACGGTATTCTTGGCCTCCTCAGTGACGCCCTGGAAGGTCTTGAACATGAGGTTGAACTTCCGGATATCGGTAAAATTGTGTTTACCGCAGGAGGGGCAGGGGATATTGTGTTCCTCAATGAAGTCCTTCATCTCGTCCTGAGAGAAGGCATCCACAGGCTTCGGGAGAGCGAAATTGTTCTCCTCCGCCCAGTCCTCGATGATTTTGTCAGCCCGGAAACGCTCCTTGCACTCCTTACAGTCCATAAGGGGATCGGAGAAGCCTCCCACATGGCCGGAAGCCACCCAGACCTGGGGATTCATGAGGATAGCGGCATCCAGACCTACATTGTAGGGGTTCTCCTGAACGAACTTCTTCCACCAGGCCTTCTTGACGTTGTTCTTCAGCTCCACGCCCAGAGGGCCGTAGTCCCAGGTGTTAGCCAGGCCGCCGTAGATCTCGCTTCCCGCGAAAATGAACCCCCGGCCCTTGCACAGGGCTACGATCTTTTCCATAGTCTTTTCATTGTTTTTCATGCTGATATGCTCCTTCTTATCAAAATTCTGTTGGCGGAAGGGGCAGAAAAACGCCCCAAGCCAACCGGCTCAGGGCGAACAAAAACATGTCCGTGGTTCCACCTGAATTCGGGCTTCCGCCCGCACTCTTCGCCCATAACGGGGGCCTCCGGCAAAGCACTTCCGCTCTGCAGCTCCGAGACGCCTTCCCTGCCGCCTTCATAAGGACTCGCACCATCCGTCCTCTCTCTGCGTTTCCGGCTTGCAGGTACTATTTCTCTTCATCGCTTTTGTTGCTGGTTACTCATGCTATCACCTTTTTCCCGGTCTGTCAAGGGAAATTTATTGCGCTCCTCCAGCTGCGGTTTTCCGAATTTCTTTCCCCAAAACGGCGTTACGTAAACCAGATTGTTAATTTTCAAATTTGCGACTCTACTTCCGGTAAAACTATCCAAAAACCACTTGATATCCCCAAATCCACCAATCCAATTGTAAACTTTCTATGAAAACGCTACCAACCTGCTACCAAGCCTTCCGATGCCGCTACCAGCTGCAAACCGGTAGAAAATAACCAAATTTGTTGACATAATCTGTCCTCCTGCTACCAAACCGAAAAAATCGTCTACCAAACTTTTTTGCCGTCCCCTGAAACCCTTGCGGCGCAAGGGTTTCAGGGGACGCTTTTTCGCATAAGGGGCTTGATAAAAACCGTCTTGTAAAAAAAGTACGTAACTTTTTTGAAAGATTGTGATTTTCAAGACTTTTGTCCTCAAAAAATTAGAAGGAGGAAAAATCCACTATGAGAAATCTGAAAAAGATTCTCGCAATGGTGCTGGCCCTCGTCATGAGCCTCTCGCTCATGGCTACCGCCGGCGCCGCTCAGTTCCCCGACGTGGACGACAGCAATCCCTATAAGACTGCTATCGACGTGCTGGACGAGCTGAAAGTTTTCCAGGGTTTTGAAGATGGTACCTTCAAGCCCACCGACACCCTGAACCGCGCACAGGCCGCGGTACTCGTCTACCGCATCGCCACCGGCGATGTCGAGAACAAGTACCTCGACAACTACACCTACATGCAGCAGAGCAAGTTCAACGACCTGGATGGCTACAACTGGGCAAAGGGTTACATCAACTACTGCCAGAACGCCGGTATCGTTGTCGGTACCTCTGCCACCACCTTCAACCCCGGCGCTCCCGTGACCGGCTATCAGCTGATGGTCATGCTGCTCCGGACCCTGGGCTACGGCAAGGCCGGTGAGTTCACCGATCCTAAGGGCTGGGAACTCCAGACCGCT
>JAAZZJ010000159.1 GCA_014237695.1 Oscillospiraceae bacterium
GAGATCGAGGAGGCCGTCCGCGCCCTGGCAGAGCGGCACACCGGCGGCGAGCCGGTGGCCTACCTCATCGGGGAATGGGAGTTTTACGGCCTGACGCTGGAGGTCACTCCCGCGGTGCTGATTCCCCGGGCGGACACGGAGGTGCTGGCGGAAGCCGCTGTTGAATTCGCGGGGCGGATGGAGAGGTGCCGGCTGCTGGACCTCTGCACCGGCAGCGGCTGTGTGGGACTGGCGGCTGCCGCCAACGTCCCCGGCTGCCGGGTGCTGCTGGGGGACGTCTCGGAAAAGGCCCTGGAGGTCTGCCGCCGGAACGTCCGGCGGTGCGGACTGGCGGACCGGGTAAAGGCGGATGTTCTGGACGCCCTGGCCCCGCCTCCGGCGTCCATCGGCACGTTCCAGTGCATCACCTGCAACCCGCCCTATATCACCCGCGGGGAGATGGAGACGCTGGACCGGTCCGTGAAGGACTTTGAGCCCCACCTGGCCCTGTACGGCGGGGAGGACGGTCTGGACTTTTACCGCGCTATTGTCCGAAACTGGAAAGCCGCCCTGACGGAGGGCGGGCGGATATACTTCGAAGTGGGCGCGGGTCAGGCGGACGCCGTGCTGGGACTGATGCGGAACGGGGGATTTGCGGACGTTAACATCCTGCCGGACACCCAGGGGATCGGCAGAGTGGTATACGGCACGGCGCCAGAGAGGAATAACGATGATTCTTGAGACAGAGCTTCTGAAAACGGAGGAAATATCCCTCCGGCAGGTCGAACTGGAACCGGACGATCCCCAGAGAAAGTGGGACCCGGCTTTCCACTTCGATATTTTGGACCGCGCCGGTGTCCAGATAGGCGGCTGCAATCTGCGCCTGGGGCACAGCGAGGCCCTGTACTACGCCGGAAACATCGGCTATCAGATCGACGAACCCTACCGGGGACACCACTACGCCGGAAAAGCGTGCCTGCTGCTCTTCGAGCTGGCGAAGCGGCACGGTATGGAGTATATTATCATCACGTGCAACCCGGAAAATGTGCCCTCCCGGAAGACCTGCGAATGGCTGGGCGGGGAGCTTCTGGAGATCGCGGAGCTGCCGGAGGACAGCGAACAGCGGCGCTTGACCGGCGAGTCCCACAGGTGTATCTACAAATTCCGCCTGTAGGCGCGTGCAAGGAGAAAAGTACGTATGTTATGCGCGGTAGCAAAGCTTGACCCGGCCTCAACAGAGCGTCTCGCAAGATTGCGGCGGATGGCAAACCAGTTTGGTATTTTTCCCAAAGAACTGCATGGACATATCACACTCGCAACCTATACCGGCGAGGATGAGGCGGCATTTATTGCATCCTGCAAGGCGATTTTGTCCGGATATGGGAAGTTTGCTGTTCGCTATGATAAAGTGGATATCTGGGTGTCCGTGCCGGAATCAGAATCAATCATTGTAGCCGTTCCCCGCAGGGAAACCGCTATGGCGGCCATGCAGAAAGAAATCGCCCAGACTTGGGCGGCGGACCTGAACGAGTGGACGCAGGCGGACGTCTGGAGGCCCCACACGACCCTTTTATATGCCCCCGGGGCAGACCTTACGGCCATTGCCGCAGCAATGCAAAGAGAGTTTGCGCCGTTTACCGCGCAGGTGGACACAGTTAAATTTTCCCGCGTGAACGGGGAAATCAAAACGATTGATTTTGCAGAGCTGGCTTAAATGGAGGCACGTATGAAGAGGACCGAAGAGACAGAAAAGATCCTGACAGAGCGTTTCGGCAGGGACACCCTCATCGCCCTGGCGACGGAAAGCAACGGGACACCCTACGTTCGAACCGTCAACGCCTGTTATGAGGACGGCGCGTTTTACATCATCACCCACGCCCTGTCCAACAAAATGCGGCAGCTGGCCCAGAACCCCGCCGCCGCCATCGCGGGGGAGTGGTTCACCGCCCACGGCAGGGGCGTCGATCTGGGGTACATCGGAAAAGAAGAGAACCGCCGGATCGCGGACAGGCTGAAGGAGGCCTTTTCCGCGTGGCTGAACAACGGGCACGTGGACATGCAGGACGAAAATACGATCCTCCTGTGCATCCAACTGGAGACCGGCACCCTGTTTTCCCACGGGACCCGGTACGACATAGAATTTTGAGATCACACACAAAGGAGGCGGCAGCTATGCCGGACGATCGTTCTGGCCCTCTGGCAGAGGACCTGTTTGCGAAGCTCTCCTCTCTGCCGGAGGTGGAGGCCATTGCCCTGGGCGGGTCCCGGGCAGGGGAGGCCTACGATGAAAAATCGGACTATGACGTCTATCTCTACTGCACTTCCCCGGTGCCGGAGGCGGTCCGCCGGGAGATACTGACCCTTTATTGCAGATACATGGAGATCGGCAACCACTTCTGGGAGTATGAGGACAACTGTACCCTGAACAATGGCGTTGACATCGACATCCTCTACCGGGATCTGGACGGCTTCGTCCGCGATGTGGCCTCCGTGGCAGAGGACTGCCAGCCCCGGAACGGGTACACCACCTGCATGTGGCACAATCTGCTCACCTGCAAAATCCTTTACGACCGGGGCGGCCGTCTGGCGGCGGCGAAGGCCCGGTTCGACGTGCCCTACCCGCCCCTGCTGCGGGAACGGATCATCAAGCGGAACTGGCGGCTGCTGAGGGGCTCCCTGGCCGCCTATGAGCGGCAGATCGCCAAGGCGCTGGGCCGGGGCGACCTGGTGAGCGTCAACCACCGCACAGCGGCGTTTCTGGAGAGCTACTTCGACATCCTGTTCGCCCTGAATGAGCAGACACATCCCGGGGAGAAGCGGCTGGTCCGGCTGTGCCGGGAACGGTGCCCCCTCCTGCCGGAACGGTTCGAGGAAAATCTGGAGCGGCTGTTTGCGGATCTCTTTGCCGGAAACGGCAGAGTGGAGGAGGACGTGAGGGCCATCCTCTGCGCCCTTGAGAAAATACTGGTCCCCATTTTTGAAATATGATAGGAAATTCAACATAAGAAGGAGAACACCATGGCCGAAAAAGACAAAAAGCTGACAAAGACCGCAACCGTGGCCAGCGACAAGAAGGAAGCCATCCAGACCGCCATGAAGAACATCGAGAAGATGTACGGCAAGGGCTCCATCATGCGCCTGGGCGACCAGACCAACCTGAATGTGGAGGTCATCCCCACGGGCTCCCTGGCCCTGGACCTGGCGCTGGGCATCGGCGGCGTCCCCAAGGGGCGGATCATCGAGATCTACGGCCCCGAGTCCTCCGGTAAGACCACCCTGGCCCTCCATATCGTTGCCCAGGCCCAGAAGGCCGGCGGCGAGGTGGCCTTTGTGGACGCGGAACACGCTCTGGACCCCACCTATGCCCGGGCCCTGGGGGTGAACATTGACGAGATGCTCATCTCCCAGCCGGACACCGGCGAGCAGGCGCTGGAGATCACTGAGGCTCTGGTGCGCTCCGGCGCGCTGGACGTGGTGGTGGTGGACTCGGTGGCTGCTCTGGTGCCCCGTGCGGAGATTGAGGGCGAGATGGGCGACAGCTACGTGGGCCTCCACGCCCGCCTCATGAGTCAGGCTCTGCGGAAGCTGGCGGGAGCCATCAACAAGACCAACTGCGTGGTGGTCTTCATCAACCAGCTGCGCGAAAAGGTGGGCGTCATGTACGGCAACCCGGAGGTCACCACCGGCGGCCGTGCCCTGAAATTCTACGCCTCCGTGCGCATCGACGTGCGCCGTGTGGAGACCCTGAAAGCCGGCGGCGAGCTGATCGGCAACCGCACCAAGGCCAAGATCGTGAAAAACAAGATGGCCCCCCCGTTCCGGGAGGCGGAGTTCGACATCATGTACGGCGAGGGCATTTCCCGACTGGGCGAGCTGCTGGATCTGGCGGTGAAGCTGGATCTGGTCCAGAAGTCCGGCTCCTGGTTCTCCATGGGAGAGACCCGCCTGGGCCAGGGCCGGGACGCCGCCAAGCAGTACCTCAAGGACAACCCGGAGGTAGCCGACAATCTGGAAGCCGCCATCCGCCGGGACTTCTTCAAGCTCATGAGCAGCCAGTCCCAGGTAGCCGCCAAGGCGGCGGGCCGCGCCGTAGACGTGTCCGCCGAGGACTTTGACGACGGTGAAGACGGCGTGTAATAATTGAAAAATTTGTAAAGTGATATAGACAGGGCCTGCGGTATATGCTATGATACTGTCAACAGGCCAAAAACTGTATTTACTGGCTTTGGACCGTTGGATAAATATTTTATTTTAAAGGAGAACAACACGGAGAACAACACAATGAAGAAGCAAACGAGAATCGCGTCCTTGTTCCTGGCCATGCTGATGACTTTCAGTTGCATGGCGGTGCCCGCGATGGCGGCGGAAGAGAATGAAATTATGCCACTGAAACCGTTTATTGAATGCCCGTATTGCTTAGGCGCTGCTGAAGTATTTACTGACACTCATGAAACTTACTTTTCTACCTATTGTGATGAGGTAGTAGGGTCGCATAGACACGCTTACATATATACAACATACACATATAATTGCTTGGATTGTGGGGATCGTGGTAGTTCTACTTCCCGTAACGAGATGTGTTTGGGCGGGAATTGTGGAATAGGATAATCAAATTGAAAAGGTCAGATAACGCTATTGTGCTGTTGAAGAAAAACTATTTAATTTTTTTTCTGGTATTTATCCTTACTTCGTGTGCATCTAGTAGTGAAAGAGTTTTATCCTCATCTCCAGAGGTTCAGACACTTATTTATGCAAACTTAACTGAAGGTGGCCCTAGCCGTAAGATGGTAGATGAGTTTAATCAAACCCATAAGAAAGTACAGATTGAGGTGCGAGATTACTATAGTGAGGATAGAAAAAATGCTAGACAAAAGTTACTTGCGGAGATAGTGGCGGGGCGAAGTCCTGATATTATAGATTTAGGGGGAAGCCTTGTTACCTCATCTACAACGCTACTTCCGTATCAACAAATGGCACAGGGCGGATACCTAGAAAATTTATGGCCATATATTGAAAGTGACCCGGAGTTGGGCCGTAAAGCTGTTCTCGAAGCACCGTTAGAAGCTGCAGAGATTGATGGTGGACTTTTTATTGCATTTGATTCTGTGCTAATCAACACTTTGGTTGGAGCAACGAGTATTGTTGGAGATCGAAACAGCTGGACTATATCAGAACTTTGGAATGCATTCAGTCTTATGCCAAAAGGCTCGACTGTATTAGACTATCATTTTGATCAGCCTACGGTGTTTTCTTACATTTTTGGAATGAGTTTAGATAGCTATGTAGACTTAGAAACTGGTCAATGCAATTTCGACAGTGAAGATTTTCGGTCTAACTTGGAATTTATTAGGAACTTTCCAGTGAAATTTAATTGGACAACCGCAGAAGCAGTCAATTCAGAAGTAACAGAACGTCTTCTGAATGGACAACAAATGTTGGTATCGGAGGTGTTCTGGCGATTACGTGACATTCAATTCTGGGACAATATCTTCGGTGGTCGTGCCACTTTTATAGGTTATCCAACTTCAAATGGAAGTGTAGGTAGTTCCTTTTATATTCGGGGTTACAAGCTAGCAATGTCTTCCACTTGTAGGAATAAAGAAGCTGCTTGGGAGTTCTTGAGGGAAATGTTTCTGCCTAAATATAGCAAAAATGATAAAGAAGATGTAGATGGTAGTGGTGTCCTTTCTCTCCCTATTAATCGAGCCGATTATGAGTTACTAAAAGAGTTAGATATGAGTACTTCTACCAAATCAACCAGATCACTATTTGATGGTCCAGAGTATAAATATCGACCGGCAACAGAGGAGGAATGCCAACGATATGAGAACTTTATTAACAGTATTGATAAAATAGAATTGTGTGATCAAGAAATATTTAGTATTGTCCAAGATGCATCTAATCCATATTTTGCAGGGGATAGGTCTTTGGACGACACGGTGTGCTTGATTGACAACAGGGTAAGTCTGTACCTCAACGAGCGGCAGTAAGGACGCAAAAATATCTCCCCCGTCTGCAAGCGGGGGGAGATATTTTTTGGTCTTCATCAACCAGCTGCGCGAAAAGGTGGGCGTCATGTACGGCAACCCGGA
>JAAZZJ010000015.1:0-268 GCA_014237695.1 Oscillospiraceae bacterium
TGTCCTATGGCATCCGCCTGCCCGCTCAGGCGGACATCCACGCGCTGTTTCAGATGACCCCCTACTACTGGAAAACAGGCAAAGAGGGCGCGGCACGGCTGGCGCAGCTGGAGCGGCTGGACTGCCGGGTAGATTTCCGGATCCATGTCTTCCGGCGGGAGGACGGAGCCTGTTCTGCATATTCATAAAAATGTGCAGATATCATTCGTCAAATCGCGCAAAGCAGGCCGTTTAATGACAGCTTGTTTTGGCGGTTTGGCGGATTTTT
>JAAZZJ010000015.1:340-16901 GCA_014237695.1 Oscillospiraceae bacterium
CCCAGGAATCGTAGTATGCTCCCTTACACCCGGAATAACCGAAAAATGCGTTGAAACAAATATCTACGCAATACAAGAAAGGGAGTAATCCAGATGAAAAAGTTTGTTACGATGTTGCTGGTCCTGGTCATGGTCCTGAGCCTCGCCGCCTGCGGCGGCAGCGACGGCCTTACCGTGGAGAAGGGCAAGCTCCACATGTCCACCAACGCCGAGTTCCCCCCCTATGAGATGGTCACCAACGATGGCGGCTTCGAGGGCATTGATGTGGAAGTGGCCGGCCTGATCGCGGAGAAGATGGGCCTGGAGCTGGTGGTGGACGACATGGGCTTCACCGCCGCCCTGGAGGCCGTCCAGAACGGCAAGAGCGACATCGCCATGGCGGGCATCACCGTCAACGAGGAGCGGAAGGCCAACATGGACTTCTCCGACTCCTACGCCACCGGCATCCAGGTAGTCATCATTAAGGCGGACTCCCCCGCCGTCCAGTCCCTCGACGATCTGTCCACCGGCGTCCTCATCGGCACCCAGGAGGGTACCACCGGCTACATCTACTGCTCTGACAGTGTAGAGAACGGCGGCTACGGCGAGGAACACGTCATGGCCTATGAGACCGGCGCGGTGGCCATCCAGGCCCTGCTGGCCGGCAAGGTGGACTGCGTGGTCATCGACAACCAGCCCGCCCAGGAGTACGTGAAGGCCAATCCCGGCCTGGAGATCCTGGACACCGAGTTTGCAGTGGAGGACTACGCCATTGCCGTGAAGAAGGGCAACAGCCAGCTGCTGGACGAGGTGAACAAGGCCCTGAGCGAGCTGATCGCCGACGGCTCCGTCCAGAAGGTCGTGGACAAGTACATTACGGCGGACTGATGCGAGAATAAGTCCGGCAGGGGCGGCCAGTCTTGAGGGCCGCCCCTGCCGGTGAAAAGGAAAGGTGTGTGACGGCGTGGGTTGGACCGCGTGGTGCGAACAGCTGCTGATCCAGGCCCAGGGAGGAAGCGCCCTGGGGCCCTGGGCGGAATTGAATAAGGATTTCTATCAGGCCTTCGTTCAGGAGGGCCGGTGGAAGATGTACCTGGAGGGCGTGGGCAACACCCTGAAGGTGGCGGTGCTGGCCCTGATCTTGGGCGTGGTGCTGGGCCTGCTGGTGGCCATGGTGCGGACCTTCCACGACCAGCGGAGAGAGGAGCGGCCCGGATTTCTGCTGGGCATCCTGAACGGTATCTGCAAGGTATACACCACCGTCATCCGGGGGACGCCCATGATGGTGCAGCTGCTCATCATGGCCTTCGTGGGCTTCAAGTCCAGCCGGAATCTGGTGGGCGTGGCGGCTCTGGCCTTCGGCATCAACTCCGGGGCCTATGTGGCGGAGATCATCCGAGGCGGGCTCATGAGCGTGGACGCCGGGCAGATGGAGGCCGGACGCTCTCTGGGGCTCAACTACATACAGACCATGCGGCACATCATCATCCCTCAGGCGGTGAAGAACATCCTTCCCGCCCTGGGCAACGAACTCATCACCCTGCTGAAGGAGACATCCATTGTCACGGTCATCGGCCTGCGGGACCTGACCAAGGCGGCCCAGCTGGTCACCAGCAAGACCTACGGCGGCTTTATGGCCCTGTTCGGGGTAGCGCTGGTGTATCTGGCCATGGTGATGGTCCTCAGCTGGCTCATGGGCCGGCTGGAGAGGAGGCTGAGAAGCAGTGAGCGGTAAGGACGTATTGATCCAGGTCAGGGACCTGGAGAAGCACTTTGACGGCGGGTCCATCCGGGCCCTCAACGGCGTGTCCGCGGACATCCGCCGCGGGGAGGTCGTGGTGGTCATCGGGCCCTCCGGGTCCGGGAAATCCACCTTCCTGCGGTGCCTCAACCTGTTGGAGCGGCCCACCGGGGGCGCCGTCGTCTTTGACGGCGTGGACATCACAGACCCCAAGGTGAACATCGACCTCCACCGGCAGAAAATGGGCATGGTGTTCCAACATTTCAACCTGTTCCCCCACATGACCATCCTGAAAAACATGACCCTGGCTCCCATGAAGCTGCTGAAAAAGAGCCGGGAGGAGGCGGAGGAGAAGGCGCTGACCCTTCTGGACCGGGTGGGCCTGCGGGACCGGGCGGACGCCTATCCCAGCCAGCTCTCCGGCGGACAGAAGCAGCGTATCGCCATCGTCCGCGCCCTGTGCATGGAGCCGGAGGTAATGCTCTTTGACGAGCCCACCTCCGCCCTGGACCCCGAGATGGTGGGCGAGGTGCTGGAGGTCATGAAGGACCTGGCTCACGAGGGCATGACCATGGTGGTGGTAACGCACGAGATGGGTTTTGCCCGGGAGGTAGGTACAAGGGTGATCTTCATGGACGGCGGCATCATTCTGGAGGAGGACCGGCCGCAGGAGCTGTTCGCCCACCCCAGGAGCGAGAGGCTGAAAACCTTTCTGGCGAAGGTTTTATAGTCCGGCAGCTGCATTACATAGGGGGATATGAGCCGGACAGAAATCTGTCGACCCGGAAAGGAGCGGCCAAATTTGCGGCAATCCACCAAAGATAACGGAGGGAGAATTTTAGTATCGTCCTGTGAGAACATCGCTTCGATGCTGTGGTAGTTAAATACGCTACATTAAATGCTGAAAAAACCTCCGCCGGTTTTACCGGCGGAGGTTTTTTCAGCATTTAAGCTGCGTATGTGCCGGGTGAAGGCTGCACGATGGACAGCAAAGAAGAACAAAAAAGTTTCCTCTCCTGCTGGTTGATTTGCCTCTGCTGCCCCAATATCAAAGCAAAGGTGTAGGTGCTTATGTAATCAATTACTTCTTGAAAAATTTGAAATCAAGGGGATTTACAGCAGTGGCGTTATACACAAATCAGAGCAATTATCGTGCAAAGAACTGTTATATGAAATGCGGTTTCAAAGTCAGTGAGGAACTCACTGAAGAAATGGCTAATGGAAATCTTACAAAGCGATATAAAATGGAAATTGTATTTTAGTCCTTAACCAAGTGGTGAATTACAATGGAAACGGATTTACAGTTCATCAAGGAGTTGAAAATCCCACAGCAAAGCACGGACGCGCGTCTATTACGGCCCGGACTTGCGAAATTGAATACACTGCATGGAATGGGATATGAAACCTCCGCCGGTGGGACCAGCGGAGGTTTTTTAGACACAAATCAAGCCCGATTATCCTCTTATAGCTACTTCGCAAAAGCGGCTTAAAAGCAAAATGCTATAGCACTTTTTTCATGCTGCCGCATGTAAAGGGAAAGAAATTTTAGATATCTGATTTTGTCAATTTATTGCAATATACCGTAGAAACCCATATCACGCCCCAAGGATGATGCCTACCACTGTGCCCGCGTAGTTGCCGATGACATACCCCAGCACGCCTACCAGCATGGCGGGGCCCACCAGGCGGCTCCAGCCCTGGGAGACCGCCATCCCGGCGGCGGTGGTGGGACCGCCGATATTGGCGTTGGAGGCGATGATGGCGTCCTCCAGGTCAAATTTCAGCAGCCGCGCGCCGGTGAAGCAAAAGAGCATGTTCACCACCACCATCAGGAAGGTCAGCACCAGGAACAGCGGCGCTTCCGTGAGGACGGTGTAGATATTGGCGGGGACGCCGATGACGAACAGGAACAGATAGATCAGATAGGTGCCGATCTCCTGGGAGCCGTGGAGCTTCTCCACCGTGCCGGAGAAGAAGGTGGCGGCTATGACGGAGAGGGTGGTGATCCACACGTACTGGCTGCCCAGGAATTTGCCGACGAAGTCCAGGAGGCCCTCCTGGACGCTGTTGACCACGCCGTCCACCGCGAAGGGGCTGAACAGTCCGGCGATCAGATTGGAGACCCACACCACCACCACGGCGAAGGCGATATTCATGGCCACGTCCTTCAGGGAGATGTCCTTGCGGCTCCAGAAGGCGGCGGCTTGGGTCTTGGCGTCCTCACGGCCGGCGGAGCCCTTCTCCACCTCGTCGATATGGGGATGGGCGAAGCGGTTGCGGAAGAAGCGCATCCCGGCAAAGGCGATGAGGACGAAGAAATAGAGGGCCATCAGGAGGTTATCCGCCACGGTGGCCGCGGCGGCGACGGGGGTGCCCTTCAGGCCGTGCTGCATGGCCATGGCGGAGAAGTTCACGCTGCCGCCGATATAGGACCCGGTCATCATGGAGGCCACCGCCGCCAGGTCCTCCGCCTGTCCGCCGGTGGCGGTATAGGCCCCCCGAAGGGCGAAATAGGCCAGCAGGGCGCCAATAATGGTGCCCGCCGCGCCGATGAGAAAGATGGTCAGCATCTTGCCCGCCTCGCGCCAGATCTTCTTCAGGTTGCACTGGAGCAGCAGCAGAGGGATGCCCATGGGGACGATGACGCCCCAGACGATATCGTCGTACAGCACGCTCTGGATGGGGAGAATGCCGATATTTGCCATGACCATGGCGAGGATCAGCGCGATGACCGAGCCGGATATCCTGGCGGCCCAGCGGTACTTCTGCTCTAAAAAGATCGCCAGGGCTACGGACACGCACATCACGCCCAGCAGGCCCCAGGTATCGTCCGGCTGGATCAAGGTGCGGCCCAGCAGGTTTTCCATTAATGACATATGCTTCCTCCTTTGTGAATGGGAAAGCCGCCGGAGACGCATTCCGGCGGCCTGTAAATATATTATACCGGAGGCCCCTGGGACTGTCAATGCTCGGAATCTTAAGATTTTATGCAGAAATTCCTACAAAGACAGCAGTTCCTCGAAGGAGACTCGCAGTACCTGCTGAAAGGCGATCAGCTCGTCCAGATAGACGTGTCGCTGCCCGACCTCGATCTTGGCCAAGGCGCTGCGGGTCAGATCCACGCCCCGGACTTGGAGCATGGCGGCCAGCTGCTCCTGGGTCAGGTGAAGCCGCTCCCGGATCGTCCGCAGCCGCGCGCCAAAACGCTTGTCCATTTGATAATCCATACAAATTGTTTGCTCCTACTTTAGTGCAAATTCATATAGATTTTAACAAGCATTTCTGTTATAATTGCACTTATGCTAGTGCAAGAAGAAAAAATATGAAACCTCCCTATCAAAAAATGTACGCAACGCTGGTAGGACGTGTAGATGCCACGGTCGAATTTATGGAGGAATCGATGCTGAGGGGACAATGCGATTGGAATACTATGGGTCAGGCCGCTAAACGGCTGCGGGAGGCTCTGCTGGAAACAGAAGAAATCTTTATGTCAGAAGATGAATGAAACGCTTTGAACCTGCAGTAAAATGTAAAATTGTTAACAGCCAAATGTGCAGGGCGCGCCGTTTCCGGCGCGCCCTGCACGTCTGTATATGAACTTTCGGCGAGCGATCACGCGGTCAGGCCGCGCAGGTACTCCGCCGTACTCTGGGGAATGGCGAAGGGAACGTCAATCAGTCCTGTCTCGATGGTCAGATAATCTCCGTCCTCATATATGCGGAAGGTGCATATCTCATTCGTCTTGGTCTCCTTCGAGCCGATAAGGGCGGTGACCGTCTCCTGCTGCCAGAGGGTGAAGCTCCCCGCTGTCTTCAGGCCCTCGGGCACTTCGGCAAGCCGCCAGCCCTCCACGTTCACGGCTGATACGAAGGCATCGATCTCCTCTTCCTCCTTGAGGACGGTCTTTTCGTTCCCGGCGGCGTCCTGGACCACGATCTGCTGGGCCTTGGAAATGCTGTCCGCGTCAAAGTCGATATTTGTCCGCGACAGGAATTTGCACCCGCCCAGCATCGCCAGGCACGCCAGGGCGGCCAGAGAGACTAAAATGCGCTTTTTCATGTCAGGCCCCTCCTTATTCCAGATTCAGCTTCTTCCGCAGGACGAACTCCGTGCCCGCGAAGAAAATGGCGGACAGGACCAGCTCCCCGGCGATGATGGTCCACATGGAGGCGTGGAAGCTGGCGGCGCCGTTCATGCTGTTGATGATGTCGGAGAGTACATCGGAGAAGGGCAGCAGAAGGGTGCCCGACAGGGTACTCACGATGGCGTTGATTGCGATGAAAGCGATAACGCTGGACGCCACCCGGTTCTTGTTGAACAGATGCCCGATGCTCATGGCCAGGTACAGCTGGAGGAAGCCCGTGGCAAAGGAGACCATCATCATCAGGCAGAACTCCAGGATGCCGATGATGCCGTGGGTGGCCTGGATGTTCCAGTGGGTAAAGACGTACCTCAGCCCCCGGAACAGTTCCCCGACCACCTCCCGGTCCCAGGGAAAGATGACCAGGATGGACAGCAGCGCCACCATGACGCTGAGGAAGGTCGTGACAACGGCGCAGACCAGCTTGGCGCCGATAAGCTGCCAGGGACGCACGGGCAGGGTGTGCATCAGATATCCCTCGTCACCCAGCAGGCCCTTAAAAAACCGCTGGATGGCAAACACAAGGGCAACGATGAACATGGCCATGAGGATGGCTACGTAGATCAGCATGGAGATGCCGGCGGTGGTCTCCCCCACGGTGCCGGCGCTGTCCAGGCCGTTGATGGTGAAGTGGTTCACCAGCGCCAGCGCCAGAGCGGCGGGCCAGATGAAGGCGAACTGCTTCCACATGGAGCGGAAATCGTACTTTAAGAGCTTTCCAAACATCAGAAGGCACCTCCTTCAAAATTGGGGGCCCGGAAGATCTCGCGGAACAGGGCGTCCACGCTCTTGCCCTCCCGCTCCCGGATATTGTCCACGGTGTCGTGAAGGGTGATCTGGCCATCCTTGAGGAAGACGGCCTCGTCCAGGACCTTCTCGATGTCGCTGATGAGGTGGGTGGAGATCAGGACCGTGCCCTCCTCGTTATAGTTGGTGAGGATGGTATTGAGGATGAAGTCCCGGGCGGCGGGGTCCACCCCGGCGATGGGCTCATCCAGGAGATACAGCTGGGCCTTCCGGGCCATGACCAGCACCAGCTGGACCTTCTCCTTGGTGCCCTTGGACATGCTCTTCAGACGGTCGCTGGGAGTCACGCCCAGGCTGGCGCACATGGTCATGGCGCGGGTGCGGTCGAAGTCGCCGTAGAAATCCGCGAAGAGGTCGAAGAGGTCGGTGGCCTTCATCCAGTCGGCGAAGTACATCCGGTCCGGCAGGTAGCTGATGATGGACTTGGTGTAGGGGCCTACGGGCTGGCCGTCCACCAGGACGGCTCCCTCGGTGGGCTGGAGCAGCCCGCAGAGGATCTTGATCAGGGTGGTCTTGCCGCTGCCGTTGGGGCCCAGCAGGCCCACGATCCGGCCCCGGCCCAGCTCCAGGTCCACACCCCGGAGGGCGGTCTTGTTCCCGTACCGCTTGGTAAGGGCGGTGCAGGCGACGAGCGTTTCATTCATGGTGTAATTCCTCCTTTACTAACACAAGGGCGGCTTCTCCGCCGCAGCCCAGTTCCTCCAGCGTCTCCAGACAGACGCGCACCGCCGTCCGGGCCCGGGCCTTGGCCGCCGCCTCGATGACCGTGACGTCCTGTGTGACGGTGCGCCCCGCCGTGCGGCTGCCTACCGCCAGTCCGTCGGCCTCCAGCTGGGCCATGGCCCGCTGCATGGTGTTGGGGTTGACCCCCGCCTGGGCCGCCAGTTCACGGACGCCGGGCAGACGCTCCCCGGGGGGATACTCCCCCTTCAGGATGCGCAGAGCCAGCTGGTCGGTGAGCTGCTGCCAGATGGGGCGGTCCTCCGTAAATTGCCAATCCATATGGTCCTCCTTTCCAAGCCCGCAGCTTGTATCGCTGTATTAAGCAATTAATACAATAATACATTTGAGCAGATTTGTCAAGAGGCTTTCTAAAAATATTTTCCTGCGCATAAGTTTATGTGGAGAAACATGGGACGGGCAGGGATCTTTCCGTCCTGAGAATAAGTGGGAGGCTGGCATGGATTTTCTGAAACGGGACAAAAATATCTGGCTGGGGGCCGCGGAGCTGTTCGACCTGCCGCCGGACCTGGTGGCGGGGCTGCCCCATATGGAGATGCTGGGGGACCGGTATTTCTACATGGAGCGGCACAAGGGCATCCTCTCCTACAGCGGGGAGGAGATCGACATCAACGGAGAGGCGGGCATCGTCCGGATCTTCGGGAAGGATCTGGAGCTGACCAGCATGACCGGGGACCAGCTGCGGATACAGGGGAGCATCTCCCGGCTGGAGTGGGTGAAGTGATATGCTGAAGCATCTGGTGAATCTGCTGAAGGGCGAGGTCACGGGGCGGGTGGAGAGCGGCTTCCCGGAACGGGTGCTGAACCTCTGCGCGGAATACGGCATCGTGTTCTGGGATCTCAGCTGGGAGTCCCAGGTGGCCTTCACCTTCACCATGACCCGGCGGGACTGGAAGCGGCTGCGGCGGCTGAGCAGGCGCATCGACTGCGACATGGCGGCGGTGCGCTGGAAGGGCACGCCCTTTTTCCTGGGGCGCATCCGGCGCCGCTACGGGCTGTGGGTCACGCTGGGGGTCTGCACAGCGGCGCTGTTTATGGGGTCCTTCTTTATATGGGATTTTGAGATCGAGGGGAATGAGACGGTGTCCCAGCAGGATATCCTGCGGGCGCTGGACAAGTTCGGGGTGGGGTTCGGAACATACGGGTTTTCCGTGGATTCCTCCCAGCTGCGCAACGATATCCTGCTGGAAATACCGGAATTGAGCTATATCGCGGTCAACGTCCGGGGGTGCCGGGCTTACGTCCAGGTCCGGGAGCGGGTCCCCGCGCCGGAGATCGTCAGCAAGCGGGAGCCCGGGAACACCGTGGCCGCTAAAGACGCTCTGGTCACCGCCGTCCAGCCATGGGACGGGGAGAAGATGGTCCTGCCGGGGACCACGGTGAAGGAAGGACAGCTGCTGATCTCCGGGGTGATGCAGGACCACGTGTCCGGGGTCCGGTACCTGCGGGGCATGGGGAAGGTCTATGGGCGGACGTGGTATCATCTGCAATGCAGGGTGCCGCTGACGGTCCAGGAAAAGGCTTACACCGGGACGGAAAAGGTCAGGCGGGCGGTGCTTGTTGGAAAAAACCGGTGGAATTTCTATTTTGGCAGTAGCATTTTAGGGGATACTTGTGATAAAATAACATCTTGGAACAAGTGGGAGCTGCCCGGGGGCGTGGCCCTGCCGGTGACGGGGGTGACGGAGACGCTGCGCTTCTTCGAGCTGGTGGAGCGCCAGCGGAGCGAACAGGAGGCGCTGGCATTGGCGGAGGAGGTCCTGGACGCCCGGCTGGCCGGGTATCTGGACGGAGGCGAGATCCTCAGCCGGGAGATCGGCAGCGAGGTTGCGGACGGGTGTCTGGTGGTCACCCTGTCCGCTGAGTGTCAGGAGCAGATCGGGCGGTTTATACAATCACCCTGAACAATTTCCGCCTTTATGAGGCGTTTTACAGAGGATACGGCGCAAAGGAGAGATCAGTCAATGGAACAGAGGATAGAAATCGAGCGTCTGGAGGAGGCCGCGAACCTGTTCGGCTCCTTCGATGAGAACATCCGGCTCATCGAGTCGGAATTTCACGTGGTGGTCACCAACCGGGAGGGCGAGCTGCGCATCGCCGGAGAGCCGGAGGACACCATGCTGGCGGACAAGGCGGTCCACGCCCTGCTGACCCTGGCGGGCAAGGGGGAGAACATCGGGGAGCAGACCGTCCGCTACGTCATCGGACTGGCCCGGGCGGGGCAGGCGGACAAGGCGGCGGAGCTGACGGCGGACGTGATCTGCATCACCTCCAAGGGCCGGCCTGTAAAGGCCAAGACCATCGGGCAGAAGAAGTATATCCAGTCGGTGCAGAAGAACACCGTGACCATCGGCGTGGGCCCCGCCGGAACGGGCAAGACCTATCTGGCGGTGGCCGCCGCCGTGGCGGCCTTCCGGGACAAGCAGGTCAACCGGATCATTCTCACACGGCCCGCCGTGGAGGCCGGGGAGCGGCTGGGATTCCTGCCGGGGGATCTGCAGTCCAAGGTGGACCCGTATCTGCGGCCCCTGTATGACGCACTCTTCGATATGCTGGGGGCGGAGACCTACCAGAAGTATCTGGAGCGGGGGAACATTGAGGTGGCCCCGCTGGCGTATATGCGGGGACGGACCCTGGACGACAGCTTTATTATTCTGGACGAGGCGCAGAACACCAGCCGGGAGCAGATGAAGATGTTCCTGACCCGCATGGGCTTTGGGTCCAAGGTGGTCATTACGGGCGACGTAACCCAGATCGACCTGCCGGCGGACAAGACCTCGGGGCTCAAGGAGGCGGTGCGGGTGCTGAAGAACGTGGAGGGCATCGGCATCTGCGAGCTGACCGATCAGGACGTGGTACGGCATGTGATGGTTCAGCGGATCATCAAGGCCTATGACGACTACTACAATAACGGAAGCAAGGGAAAGAAGAGATAGAACTATGGCGAAGCGGCATTATATCCCCGTGACGGCGGACGTGCCCGGGGTGGACGAGAAGAAACGCGCCCTCATACGCAAGGCCATCCGTACCGCGCTGGCGGCGGAGGGGGTGGAGCTTGCCTGTGAGGTGGACGTATCCGTCACCAGTGACGGGGGGATCCATCAGATCAATCTGGATATGCGGGAAGTGGACAGGCCCACGGACGTGCTGAGTTTTCCGGCCTTCGACCTGACGCCGGGGGAACTTCCCGGAGAGGAGGACGCGGACCCCGCCACGGGGCTGGTGCCCCTGGGGGACATGGTGATTTCATTGGAGCGGGTACAGGCCCAAGCGAAGGAATATGGGCATTCCAACCGGCGGGAACTGGCGTATTTGGTGGTACACTCGGTTTTGCATCTGCTGGGGTACGATCATCTGGACGAGGGGCCGGAGAAGGCCCGGATGCGGGCAAGGGAGGATGCCATTATGGGGGAGCTGGGGATCGAGCGGTGAAAAAATGGATGATCTTTCTGGCGGCGCTCCTGCTGCTCACAGGCGGCTGTGGAGTGCCGGAACCTGAACCTGTTCCTGAACCCGGACCCGAGCCTGAGCCGGTCGAAAGACTTGTTCCTGTTCCGACGGCGCGGGACGCCGTCCAATGGCTGACGGACCCGTCTCATTTTCTGTTTTATATCGATCACTGGCCCGATGCGCATATCATCACCACGGAACGAACGGAGGAAGGACTGGCGCTGACCGTGTGGTCGGAGGACAGCCTTGACGCGCCGGTGCAGACGATCCTCATGGAGGACTGCGAGGACTTTGACCAGATGGTGAGCGTGAGTGGAGATGCTTATGAACCCAACTCCGGGGCGTTGGTGACAGTCCAGGACTTCAACTTTGACGGGCAGGACGATTTCGGCTTCTGCTACCGCAGGGGGATGCAGCCCCGTTTTTACCATGTCTGGCTGTGGGATGAGGATGCGGGGCAATACCAGGCGGAGCCCGCCTTTGACGAGCTGCCCTCTCCTGACGTGGACTGGGTGGATATGAAGATTGAGTGCTACATTCGGGGCGGCGCGGCAGGCGCCCAGGGGGACCACTCCTTCTACCAGTGGGTCGATGGGGTGCTGACCGAGGTGCGGCATATCAAGCTGGATTTTGAGGATCGGGAAGACTATAAGAGCCATTATGTCTCCGTCACTGACCTGATCGATGGCGAGATGCAGGAGGTCTTCCGGTACAAGGGCGATTACTATTTTGATATTGTGGAACGTTGGCGCAGCCTGGGGTACGCCGGGGAGAATTGAGAAGAGATATGAAAATACAGATCAGCGGCAACCTTATCAAACATTATCTGCGGAATGTATATTTTATCAACGGGCACAGCTATGCCGGGAAATCTATCATGGCGAAGATGCTCGCCCAGCGGTACGGGATGATCTGCTGCGGCGAGAATTACCACGATGTGTTCCCCCGTGAAAAGCTGTCCCGCTGGGAGCAGCCCGGGCTGTGCTATTTCGACACCATGAGCGGGTGGGAGGAATGGCTGAATATGACCCCGGAGGAACACTGGAACTGGACGGAACAGGTCTCCCGGGAGTGCGTCGAGATCGAAATACTGGAGCTTGTGAAGCTGTCCGCGGAGGGGAAAAAGATTATTGTGGACACCAACATCCCTGTGGATGTGCTGCGGGAGATTTCCGATTACAGCCACGTGGCCATCATGCTCTGCGACCCGCCGGACATCTGCAGGACCCGTTTTTTTGACCGGGAGGATCCGGAAAAGCAATTTATGCTGGAGCAGATCAGGAAGTGCAGGGACCCGGAGGCTACACTGAAAAATTTCAACTCATGGGCGCTGTACCACCCGCCGGAGGAGACAGACTGGCAGCATACCGGATTTTTTACGTATACCCGCTCTGATTTTGAGAGCGACACCCGGGAGGAAGTGCTGCATATCCTGGCGGAACATTTTGGTTTCATTTGAAAATCCGGCGGACTGCTCAATGCCGGAAAATTTTAGAAAGTTGAGGATCACCTGATGAACGAGATTAAAAAAACTGCGATGATTACCATCGCCGGACGGCCCAACGTGGGCAAATCCACCCTGACCAACGCCCTGGTGGGCGAAAAGATCGCCATCGTCTCCCCCAAGCCCCAGACCACGAGAAACCGCATCTGCGGCGTGGTGAACCGGGGGGAAACCCAGTTCGTGTTTTTGGATACTCCCGGCTTCCACAAGGCGCGGACACGGCTGGGGGACTACATGGTGAAGGTGGTCAAGGACTCCGTGGCGGACGTGGAAGCGGTCTGCCTTATGGTGGAACCTATCGCCAAGGTGGGCGCGCCGGAACAGGCGCTGATCGACCGGATCAGGGAGGAACAGCTGCCCGCCGTGCTGGTCATCAACAAGATCGACACTATCGAGAAGGCCCAGCTTTTGGAGGTCATGGCGGCCTACAGCGCAGCCTATGACTTTGACGCCATCATCCCCATCTCCGCCCAGGAGCAGGACGGCCTGGACGTGCTCCTGGAGCAGCTGGAGAAATACGCCGCAGAGGGGCCCCAGCTGTTCCCCGACGGCATGTCTACCGACCAGCCGGAGAAACAGGTGGTGGCGGAGATCGTCCGGGAGAAGCTGCTGAGGAATCTGGACAAGGAGGTCCCACACGGGACGGCCATCGAGGTGACCAAGTTCTCCGAGCGGGATTCCGGGGTTATTGACCTGGACGTGACCATCTACTGCGAGAAGGCCAGCCACAAGGGTATTATCATCGGCAAAAACGGAGCCATGCTGAAGAAGATCGCTTCCCATGCGAGGGAGGACATCGAGCGGTTCATGGGGACCAAGGTCTACATGGAGACGTGGGTGAAGGTGAAGGAGAACTGGCGGGATAACGTCAACTATATCCGCTCCTTTGGATATGACGAACAGTAGAGAAAGAGGTCGAAAATACTATGGATCATCAGGAAAAGACGGTTTTGCTGAAAAATGGGAAGCCCTGCCTCCTCCGTCAGGCGGAAGAGAGCGATGCGGAAATGCTGGTGGAGTATCTGAAAACTACCTCCGGGGAAACGCCCTACATGCTCCGGGAGCCGGAGGAGGTCCGGATCAGCGTGGAGGAGGAAGTGGATTTCATCCGACGGAATCGGGAGGACCCCCGGGCCCTGCATCTGCTGGCGTTTGTGGACGGCGTGTTTGCGGGAAGCTGTTCTTTCAACGGAGCGGAACGGAACCGGACGCGGCACCGGTGTACGGTCGGCATTTCCCTGTACCGCGCGTTTTGGGGACTGGGCGTTGGGACCGCCCTGCTGGAGGATATCCTGAACACCGCCGGGACCGTTGGATATGAGCAGGCGGAGTTGGACGTGGTCTCAACGAACGCCCCGGCGGTTGCGCTGTACCAGAAACTGGGCTTTGAAACAACAGGGACCATTCCCCGCGCCTTCAAGTACAAGGACGGGACCTACGCGGACTTCCTGTTTATGGTAAAGGGCCTGACCTGACCACATCTTACCACTCATATCCGATATGCTTCCTGCCCACCATAAGGGCAGGAGGACGGAACGATGGAGGATGGCTATTGGGACCTGTTCTGGCGGACCGGGGAGCCGATGTTTTACCTTCTGCGCAAGCATGAGGACGCAAACGAACCGGAACGCCGGGAACCGGACTGACGGCGGCACAGCCGCCGTCTACATAGAGGAGCGGACATGGCGCGAGAACGGACCGTGGTGAAGGGCATCGTCCTGCGGGCGGTGGACACCAAGGAGAGTGACAAGATATTGACCGTCCTGACCTCCGAAGGAAAGCTGCCGGTGGTGGCCAAGGGGGCCAGGAGCCGGAAGAGCAGGGTGACGGCCTGCACCCAGCTGCTGGCCTACTCCGAGCTGACCCTCAGTGAGAGCCACGGGTGGCAGTATCTCAGCGAGGGAAACACCATCGAGCTGTTCGAGGGGGTGCGGCGGGACATCGAGCTGCTGAGCCTCGCCAGCTACTTCGCCGAGCTGACGGAGGCGGCGGCGCTGGAGGACGTGGAGAGCGGCGCGATTCTGTCCCTGCTGCTCAACGCGCTGTACGCTCTGGGGAATCTGAAAAAGGACCAGGCACTGGTGAAGGCCGCGTTTGAGCTGAAGCTCATGAGCCTCATCGGCTTCGAGCCGCTGGCGGACGCCTGCGCGTACTGCGGGAACCCGGAGCCGGAGGAGCCGGTGCTGGATATCCGCGAGGGCGTGGTGTGCTGCGGGAAATGCGGAAAAGGAGAGCGGGGACTGTCCATGCCTCTGTCCGGCGGGGCTCTGGCGGCTCTGCGGCGGGTGCTGTACGGTGAAGTGAAAAGGCTTTACAGCTTTTCTCTGGCAGAGGCGGATCTGAAAAAGCTGGGGGATGCAGGCGAGGCTTACGTCCATACGATGCTGGAGCGGGGGTTTGGGACGCTGGATTTTTATAAGGGATTACACATATCGGAGGCAGTTGAATGATTGAACTGAAAAAGGCGGAGCCGCAGGACTGCGGGGCGATCCACGCCATGCAGGTGGAGGCGTTTGCGGAGCTGCTGGAAAAATATCGCGATACGGCAACCAGTCCAGGGGCGGAGCCTCTGGAGAGGATTGAGGCGCGGATGGCGCAGGACGCAACGGACTACTATCTGATTCTGGCGAAGGGCCATCAAATTGGCGCGGTCCGGGTCCAGCGGCTGCTGGAGAACGTTTGCAGGGTGTCCCCCATTTTTATCCTTCCCGCGTTTCAGGGGAAGGGATACGCACAGGCGGCCATGGGGGCGCTGGAGGAGATGTATCCTCATGCGGAGGCATGGCGGCTGGATACCATCAGGGAAGAGGCAAAGCTGTGCCATCTGTATGAGAAGCTGGGATACCGGCGGACAGGCCAGGAGGAAGTTTTACAGCCCGGTATGACCATCGTTTATTACGAGAAACAGAAGCGGGCAGAATCTGGAGAAAGTACATGAGGGAGAACAGAATATGGATGATGTACTGAAGGAAATAAAAGACAGCTGGGATCAGCTGTCAGATTCGGCGTGGTATCGGTCCCTGCGGACAGACGGTAAAATCGCGGAGCTGATGGAAGATCCGGCCAGCGCTTTTCATCCCGGAATATATGCGATGCTGAACAGCTGTTTCCCCGACTGGAAGGGGAAGCAGGTGCTTCTGCCGTCCAGCGGGGACAACCACGCCGCCTTTGCCTTTGCGCAGATGGGTGCGGAGGTCACCTCCACAGATATCAGTGAGCGGCAGCTGGAGTATGCCCGGGAGATCGCGGACCGTCTGGAACTTCCGATCCGCTTCGCCTGTGAGGACACCATGGAACTCTCAGGGTTGGGGGATGAGGCGTATGATCTGGTCTATACCTCGAACGGCACGCATACATGGATCATGGATGTGAAGCGGATGTACCAGAACATCAGCAGAGTGCTGAGACCTGGCGGGTTTTCGGTCATGTATGACATCCACCCCTTTAACCGCCTCTTTACGGGAGAACCGTGGAAAAGTCCTCAAATCCAAAAGCCCTATGGGGAGATCATGCCCCACTGCCACTGGCGGGTGCAGGATCTGGTAAACGCCATGGCGGAGGCCGGGCTGTCCATCCGTGAAATGGAGGAACTGCAGGCGGTGAACGCCTCCTTCTGGTTTTCCTATGACGAGCTTCAAAGACAGGACGCGGCAAAGCTGGAGGGGATCAATGACTGGACGCAAAATCCTATGGCGGCGCTGCCGGCCTGGATCGCGATCACTGCACAGAAATAGAGCGTTATCCGAATTTGGAGAAAGAACATGAGTGAACTGTTTGATAAATCTATACGCACGCTGGAGCTTCCGGCGGTGCTGAACATGCTCTCGGAGCAGACCAACAGCGCGGAGTCCCGGGAAAAGGCGCTGGCCATCGTCCCCCTGACGGATGTGGACGATGTGAAGCGCCTTCAGGATGAGACGGACGCGGCACGGGATATGATCGGGCTGAAGGGCTCCCCCGCCTTCTCCGGCATCAAGCCGGTGGCGGAGAGCCTGTACCGGGCCGACCACGGCGGGGCGCTGAACACACGGGAGCTGCTGGACATCGCCGGGGTGCTGCGGTGCGCCCGGCGGGTCCGGGACTACTTTAACGACGACGGGCAGAAGACCGCCATCGACTACCTCTTTTACGCCCTGCGGGGCAACCGGTTCCTGGAGGACAAGATCTTTACCTCCATTTTGGAGGAGGACGTTATCGC
>JAAZZJ010000160.1 GCA_014237695.1 Oscillospiraceae bacterium
CTCGGGCCACTTGGGATCGTCTGTGTTGATGCGCATCTCCCCGCCGTACAGCGCCGCCAGCACGTCGCAGATGCTCAGCGCTCCGCCCAGGTGGCCGGAGCCCAGGGAGTGAATGGCCTCCAGCGCCGCCATCCGGATCTTGACGGCCAGGGCCTGCAGTTCCTTTTTCTTTGCCGTTTCCATTTTGCAGTCACCTCTCAATTCTCGCACAGCCCCGCGCCATAGCGCAGGGCCTTGACTACCGGCAGCTCCTCGCCGGTCAGGAACCGAATCAGGGCTCCGCCGCCGGTGCAGATGTAGCCCATCTTGTCTGTCAGGCCGTACTTCTCGGTGGCGGTGATGCTGTCGCCGCCGCCCAGAACCGTATGGGCCTCCGTGTCCGCCAGGGCCTGCCAGACGGCCCTGGTCCCCGCCTCGCTGGGAGCCTGTTCAAAGACGCCCATGGGCCCGTTGACAAACACCGTCTTCGCGTTCAGGATAGCCTCCCGGTAAATTTTTGCGGTCTCGCCGCCCACGTCTACAGAGGCGATATCCGCCGGGACGCTGCCCAGGGCCGCCTCCTGCCGCAGGCCGTCCGCCACCCAGGCCAGATCCACCGGCAGGGTGATCTTCTCGCCGTACTGGGCAAAAAGCTCCTTTGCCTTTTCAATGTACTCGCCGTAGTTGGACTTCATGATGAAATCCACACTTCCCTGTCCGATCTCTTTTCCCAGAGCGGTGAGGAAGATGTTCCCCACCAGTCCGCCGGTCAGGATACGGTCCGCCACGCCACGCTCCAGAACGGTTTTCATCATCAGGAAAGCGTCCGAAATCTTTGCTCCGCCCAGAACGAACACGCAGGGCCGGACCGGCTCCTCCATGACCTGAGACACAGTGCAGAATTCCTTCTCGAACAGCCGCCCCATGTAAGAGGGCAGAACCTGCTCGAAGCCGCAGAGGCTGGGCTGATCCCGGTGGGCGGCGGCGAAGGCGTCGCAGACATACAGGTCCGCCAGAGGGGCCAGCTTCTCCACCAGCAGGGTCCTGGCCTGCTGCTCATGGGTCAGGCGGAGTTTCATCTCGAAGAGGGTCTGCTCCTCCGCCACGAAGCGGACGTTGTCCAGGAGGAGGATCCCGCCGTCCTCCAGCTTCAGGATCGCCGCCCGGGCGGCGGGGCCGCATACGTCGTCGATCCAGTGGACCTTTTTCTCCAGCAGGCGGCTGAGTACCTCCGCGTGGGGCTTTGTCGTATAGTAGTTTTTGTATTCGATGTCGCTGCCCTGGTGGGCCAGGAGGACCACCTTTGCTCCCTTGTCGGAGAGTTCTTTAATGGTCGGGACACAGGCCTCAATGCGGTTGATGCTTTTCAGTGTGCCTTTTTCCCGGTCTACGGGCTGGTTGATATCCACCCGGCAGAGGACGGTTTTGCCCTGCACCTGGGCGTCGTCGAGGGTTTTTATTCCAAATCGCATACTGTCTCCTTTGCCGCCTCCGGCGGCGGGGGATTTTTCTTTTATTCACATTCGCCCTGCCGGGCGGGACCTTCTTTTCGCGCGAGCGAAAAGAAGCAAAAGATCGCTTAAGGAACTGCGTTCCTTAAGAATCCTCCTTCATTACGGGGGTTATTAGTTTGCACCCGAGGCACAAACGGTTTGGTCTAAACTTACTGCCGTCCGCTTCGTTCCTCCCTGCGTCTGTTTCGATGTGGTTGACGATGGCCCCTACCGTTTTAGCGGGGCGGGCTCGCCGGGGTGCAAATTTGCTGGCTGGTTCGTTAGAACTTGTGCCCCTTGCAGGCAGTACCCCTTTGAAAGGCCGGCAGGCGGAGTTCTACAAGTACCAAACCGGCAGAAGGAGGACCTGTCGTTCATGTGGCACCGAAACTCTTCATCTCCGCCGCAGTCCGTAAACCCCCGTAAAAGGGGATATGGCACCGCTAGGTGCCCCCCGTAAAAGGAGTCCAGAACCATTGGTTCTGGCGCGTTTTTGGTTACTTTTGCCGCGCGGCAAAAGTAACCGCAGGGTCCGGGGGCGCGCAGCTCCCGGGCCTCCGACGAGAAGCGAAGCCGGCGCGGCCCCGCAGGGGCCGCTTACTTAAACCGGCCGATACGCAGGTACTTGTTTGTCTCCGCCGTACCAGTCTCCCGGGTGGGCTGCATCTCCATCGCCGCCCGAATAGCATCCATAGTCTCGGGAATGGTCACACTCTCCTGAGGGATATTGATAGCATACATGATGTCGTCACCGCTCTCAACGATGCTGTCCTCCCAGAGGCCAATCTCATACATGTCGCCCCGGCGGTTGCCCAGGTCACGGGCATACTTGAACAGGCTGGCATTCCCCAGGAAGCCCTCATCGATGGTGACAGTCCGGATACGGGGATGAGCCCGGAAGGCCTCCAGGGCCTGCTCGCGGGTGATCTTCTTCCCATCCTTGCCGGAGGCCAGAACGGTAATGATGTGCCCATGGGTCACAGGAGTATGTACCAGAATGCCGGTGGCCTCCACATGGGGCATGATGGTCATCAAATCCACCGCCTGATGGCTGGGAGCCTTGTCAATCTGGAGGGCGTTGGTCAGTCCGCGATGGTAGTCGCCGGGATCGGCCACGCGGCGGATGATGGTGATGGCCACCTTCTCCACGCCCACGGCGCGGTCCAGGCAGTCCACCGTGCGGATAAGGCCGGTAGTATTGCAGCTGGTCAGCTTCAGATAGTTCTGCCCCAGCCCCTTCTCATAGTTGGCGTAGCCGTGGAAAAACACATCCGCCACGGAGTTCTTCTCGCCGCCCTGGAAGATGGCTTTCACACCCATCTTCTCATAGATCTCCTTGTTCTTCGCGCCCACGCCTCCGGGGGAGGAGTCCAGCATGATGTCCACCTTGCCGCACAGGTCCTCAAAGGAACCGGCCACAGGGATGTCCATGGCGTCAAACTTCGCCTTGTCCGCGCCGCCCACCAGGTACAGGTCGTACTTGACGTTGTTGGCCCCGATCATGTCGTTCTCCCGCAGGGCACGGATGGCCAGGGTGGGAGCCAGATCCGCAATGCCTACCAGCTCCATGTCCCCCTGCATGGCTACGCCGTCCGCCAGACGCTGGCCGATGGTACCGTACCCCGCTACGCCTACTCTTACTTTCGCCATATGATTTCGTCCTCCGTTTCATAAATTCCTGCGGCCCGTGCCGCAAACGTTTATACATGGAGATTGTAGCATCTGTTTCCTGTTCTGTCAATTTCAAATATGATTTTTTTAGTAAATTCCTTTTTTATTTTTTGTAAACTTACCAATTTTAACAAAATAGTTGACAATTCTTTTTCCGCGCGTTATCATGGGCTTATGAAAATTTTTGATCTCCCCGGAAAGGAGGTTTTCATATGAAGGACAACCGCCGCAAGCAGATCGAAGCTCTGGTAGCCCGGCGGGAAGCAGTCACCATGGAGGAACTGCGGGCGGAATTCGGCGTGTCCATGAATACGATCCGTTCCGATGTTGCCTACCTGACGGAAACCGGCGCCGTGGAGAAGGTATACGGCGGCGTCCGGTCTGTCCACCGGCAGGAGGTGCCCCTGTTCACCCAGCGCACTCAGCTCCACACGGAAGAAAAGCGCCGGATTGCCCAGTGCGCCCAGACCCGCATCGAGGACGGCGATACCCTCTACATCGACGCAGGCACCACCGCCATGCACCTCATCGACTGTCTGGACCCGCTCAAGAGGGTAACCATCGTCACCGGCAATCTCTATGTGGTCCGTCAGGCCTATGACAAGCCCCAGGTGGAACTCATCGTTCTGCCCGGCGCTATGAACCGGCGCACCAACTCCGTATCTGATGTAAGCACCCTGGAATTCCTGGGGCGGTACCAGTTTGCCAAGGCGTTCATGGGAGCCTCCGGGGTGTCGCCGGAGGGAAAGCTGAACGTGTCCACCTACATCGAATATGAGATGAAAAAGCTGGCCCTGGCCCAGAGCCGCCAGGCATGGCTGCTGCTGGACAGCGGCAAATTCGCGGAGAGCAGCCTCATGTCCTACGGAACGCTGGAGGATATGACGGAGGTAATTACCGGCCCCTGCTGCCCGGAGAAATGCCGGGATTTCTGCGCGCAAAAAAATGTGAAGCTGACGCTGACAGAATAGCGTCCGGGAGGATATGATGAAACAATACCGAATCGAAACCCATCTGCACACCAAGCACACCAGCAAATGCGGCTGGCTGGATGCCGCCGCCCTGGCGGAGGGCTATGTCCAGGCAGGGTACGCCGCCGTAGCGGTCACCGATCACTACAACCGGGATACCTTTGACAGGCTGCATACAGGCTCTGTCTCTCCGGAAGAGGTGGCGGCGGTCTTTCTGGACGGCTTCCGCCGGATGGAGGAGGAATGTGCCCGGCGCGGCCTGCGGGTCTACAAGGGGGCTGAGCTGCGCTTTGACGAGTGCTGCAACGACTACCTTTTGTATAACTACCCCGATGAGCTTCTGGCCCGGCCGGAGGAGGTGTTCCACATGGGCATCGCTGCTTTCGCGCCTCTGGCCCGTGAGGCCGGGGCCTTAATCGTCCAGGCTCATCCCTACCGGAAAAAATGCACCCCCGCCATTGCCTGCTATTTGGACGGCGTAGAGGTGTGCAACCGGAATCCCCGGCACGAAAACAACAACGAGCGGGCGGAGGAATACGCCGCGCTCCAGGGACTCCTGCGCACCGGAGGCTCCGACTGCCACCGGCAGGAGGACATCGGCCAGGGCGGTATTCTGGCGCGGACGCTGCCGGAGGACGGCGCGGAACTGGTCCGGCTTCTCCGGTCCGGGGCGTATACGGTCATCGGCGCGGAATGATTTCCCGCTCCGCCGCATAGACTGTCTCAGGATCTTTGGATGGCGGGAGGCGGCTTTATGCGGCGGGATCGGATCATTGTGTTTTTACTGCGCAGGCGGTACCTGCTGGCTGCGCTGGCGATGGTATTGGCGGCGGCCATGTTTCTGGCTGTCTGTCTGCCGGAGCTGCTGGCCTGAGCATGAGGCCGGACTGCTATTTTGCCAAAGTACGCCTGACGGGCCGGTGGGAAACCGGCCCGTCAGGCGTACTTGTTGTCTTTCAGGAGGCTCGGGGCTCAATCCGTCAGACGGTGCAGCAGCCCCCGGCAGCCTTCTTCAATATCGCTCCAGGCGGTATCAAAATCCTGGGTGTACCACGGGTCGGCTACATCGCCGGACCGCCCGGCGAACTCCATGAGCAGATAGAGCTTCCCCTCCGGGTCCCCGCCGCAGATGCGTCTCATATTCCGGAGGTTGGCCTGGTCCATCCCGACCAGGAGGTCATATCGGCCGTAATCAGCGGCAGCAAGCTGCCGGGCGGTCTTTCCGGCACAGCCGATGCCATGCTCCGCCAGCTTGCGGCGGGCCTGGGGGTAGACGGGGTTGCCAATCTCCTCCGTGCTGGTTGCGGCAGAAACGATATGGAACTGATTTTCCAGTCCTTCGCGTTTCACCAGATCTTTCATGATGAACTCAGCCATTGGGCTGCGGCAGATGTTGCCGTGGCAGACGAAAAGTATTCTTGTCATATCCTGAAACCTCTTGAAAGTATTGATATTCCGGGCCTTGCAGGTGTTTTGCGGCATTTTCTTCCGCTCATTCTCTTGGCATATCCCGGCATAAAATAGCACAGCTTTGACCCCGAAAGTAGTAGGAAAGGTAGTAAATCAAGGGGGGTTCTCCCGTTTTACTACTCGCCGCTGGCAACCCGTTTCAGCTCTGCCTGCGCATCCTCAAAGCCCAGGTGGGTATAGGTGTTCAGCGTAACGCTAATATCCGAGTGTCCCATGAGGTATTGCAGCGTCTTGGGGTTCATACCGCTCTTTGCCATGTTGGAACAGAATGTGTGCCTGCAAACGTGAGGGGTGACTTTGGGCATCTGCACCTTGTAGATACTGTTGTACTTCTGGCAGATGTGCTTGAAGTAATGCTCCCAGTGAAGTGCCACCATTGGCTTGCCGTCCTTATCCAAATATAGAAAGCCGCACCTGCCGCCGATCATCGGCTCGGTCTTGGGCTTCGGCCTGTTGGCGATAATGCGCTGGAAGCACTGGTACACA
>JAAZZJ010000161.1 GCA_014237695.1 Oscillospiraceae bacterium
CGGGCGTGGTCCTCCCCCTGATAGCCCCTGCGGAACAGCAGGTACAGGATCCCCGCCAGCAGGACCAGCGCCGCAACGGTTCCAATTCCGAACACCGCCTCGCCGGTGATCAGTCCGCCCAACTGGAAGACGATCAGGCTCATCACATAGGCAAAACCGCACATATACCCGATCGCTGCCGCCGTCCATTTGGCGTTGTTCATCTCCCGCTTGATGGCGCCCATGGCGGCGAAACAGGGGGCACACAAAAGGTTGAAGATCATAAAGCTGTAGGCAGTCAAAGCGCCGAAGTCCGCGCCCACCATAGCCCCGATCTCCTCACCGTTCTCGCTGACTTCACCAGCGAAACCGTAAAGAGTTGCCAGCGTAGCAACCACGTTCTCCTTGGCGGTGAGGCCAACGAAGGAGGCCACGGTGGCCTTCCAGGCCATGTCGCCCGTCCAGCCCAGGGGATAGAAGATCCAGGCAATCGCGTTGCCGATGGCGGCCAGCAGGGAGGTATTGTTGTCCTCCACAGGGCCAAACGCGCCGCCGGTGAAGCCGTAGCCCTGGAGGAACCACAGCACGATGGTGGACAGCAGGATCACCGTCCCTGCCCGTTTGATGAAGGACCAGCCCCGCTCCCAGGTGGCCCGGAGCACGTTGCTGGCGGAGGGAGCGTGGTAGGCGGGCAGCTCCATGACGAAGGGGGCGGGCTCCCCGGCAAAGGCTTTGAACTTTTTCAGCATGATGCCGGAGATCACCACGGCGGCGATGCCGATGAAGAAGGCCGAGGTGGCGACCAGGGAAGAGCCTCCGAACACCGCCCCGGCGAACAGGCCGATGATGGGCATTTTGGCCCCGCAGGGGATGAAGCCGGTGGTCATGATGGTCATCTTCCGATCCCGGTCCTGCTCGATGGTCCGGGAAGCCATGATCCCCGGCACGCCGCAGCCGGTGGCCACCAGCATGGGGATAAAGCTCTTGCCGCTAAGGCCGAAGCGCCGGAAGAGCCGGTCCATGATGAAGGCGATCCGGGCCATATACCCCACATCCTCCAGAATGCACAGCAGCAGGAACAGGACCAGCAGCTGAGGCACGAACCCCAGCACCGCCCCTACACCGGCTACGATGCCGTTCTGAATGAGGCCGTACAGCCAGCTCTCCTCCGCCACGCCAACGCCGGTAAGGACGGCATCGAACAGGCCGGGGACCCACTCGCCGAACAGCACATCATTGGCCCAATCGGTGGCGGCGGTGCCGATGGAGATGGTCCAGCCGCCCATGGCAACGGCGTATACCAGCGCCATGACCGCGACGAAAATGGGCAGGGCCAGGACGCGGTTGGTAACGATCTTGTCGATCTTGTCGGAGACCGTCAGCTGCCCCGCGCACTTGCGCTGGAAGCAGGTGCTGATGACAGAGGTGATCCAGTCGTACCGCCCGGCGGTGATGATGCTCTCCGCGTCGTCGTCCTGCTCCCGCTCACAGGCGGCGATGCCGGTCTCGATGCAGTCAATAATCTCCCGGTCCAGCGCCAGCTGCGCCCGTACCTTTTCGTCCCGCTCAAAGAGCTTGACGGCGTACCAGCGCCGCCGATCCTCCGGAAGGTGGTGCAGGGCCAGCTCCTCAATGCGGTCCAGGGCGCGTTCCACGCCGTCGGTGAAACGGTGGGGCGGGGCGGAGGCTCTCCTGCCCGCCGCCCCGGCGGCCATCCCGGCGGCTTCCATTACTCCGCTGCCCTTGATGGCGGAAATTTCCACCACCTGACAGCCCAGGGACTGACTGAGCTTTTTTGTGTCCAGTCTGTCACCATTCCGGCGGATAACATCCATCATGTTGACCGCCGTTACTACCGGGATGCCCAGCTCCAGGAGCTGCGTGGTCAGGTACAGGTTCCGCTCCAGATTAGTACCATCGATGATGTTCAAAATGACGTCGGGCCGCTCCTGTACCAGATAGTTCCGGGCCGCCACCTCCTCCGGGGTATAGGGGGACAGGGAGTAGATGCCGGGCAGATCGGTGATGGTTACATCCTTCCGGCCCTTCAGTATGCCCTCCTTCTTCTCTACAGTGACGCCGGGCCAGTTGCCCACGTATTGATTGGCGCCCGTCAGGGCGTTAAACAAGGTGGTCTTGCCGGTGTTGGGGTTGCCCGCCAGGGCAATGGTGATGCGCATGGGGTATCTCTCCTCTCATATCATATCTTCTGCTATGAATTAGCGCAAGCTAACTACAGGCGCTAATAAAGGCGGGCACTGCCCGCGCGCGGAGGGTTCAGAAAAGCGGCGCCTGCCGTACCTCCACCAGCTCCGCGTCCGCCTTCCGCAGGCTCAGCTCACAGCCCCGGACAGTGACCTCCAGCGGGTCTCCCAGAGGGGCTGCCTTGCGGATGTGGATATCGACCCCGCGGGTGATGCCCATGTCCATGATGCGACGTCTCACGGCTCCCTCGCCGTGGAGCCTCGTTACCTGGACGGTAGATCCGATTTTTGCGTTTTTCAGGGTTTCCATAGGGTTTCCTCCTTAAATCAAAATTTTTGCGGCCATATCGCGGTTGACCGCCACCCGGGTCCCCTTGACCTCCACAATGACGCTGCCCCCGATCTGGGAGATCACCGAGACCATCCCTCCAGCCACAAAGCCCAGACCTTCCAGGAACTGCCGGGTCTCCGGCCTCCCGCCGACCTTTTTGATGCGGGCGTTTGTACCCGCCTGCACGACCGTCAACGGCATCCCGCTGTCGCCTCCCTGTTGTATGATTTCTATTGTTAGCGAAAACTAACTACAGTGCATAGGTTAGCATATGCTAACCTTCTTGTCAAGGAAATAACCGGAAATTTTTTGGATTTGCCCAGTATACACAAAGAGGCAGACCTCCTTTATCTGCCTCTTTGTGTATTATTCTGTATTCTCCGGCGGCAGATGGGCCTCGCTCCAGGCCAGCATCTGGTGGAGGATGGGGGCGAAGCTCTGCCCCATGTTCGTCAGGGTGTACTCCACCCGGGGCGGGATCTCCTGATAGACCTCCCGGTGGAGGAAGCCGTCCCGCTCCAGCTCCCGCAGGGACTTGGTGAGACTGGACTGGGTGACGCCGTCCAGACGCCGTTGCAGCTCCCCGAACCGCTGGACCCGGTAGGCGGTCACGTACCACAGGATCATGATCTTCCACTTGCCGCCTAGAACGCTTTGCAGGCGGCTCATGGGCACGCACCGGGCCAGCATCTCCGGCGTGTTGAATTTGTTCTCCGGCATACCGGCGACCTCCTTTTGTGCGAAAAAATGGACTATTACCAATTAAATTGCGTACTTGCGCCGCCGGTCCGGAAGGTGTACCATCACGGCATCATCTGTCGAGAGGAGAATTCACCATGCACTTTACCGGAACTATCTGGCGGCCGCCCTACGAGTGGGACTCCCTGCTCCTGGAGGTCACCGCCGGATGCACACATCACCGCTGCAAATTCTGCACTCTGTACGACGATCTGCCCTTCTCCTTCCGCATGTCGCCCCTGGAGGATGTCGAGGCCGACCTCCAGGAGGCCCAGCTGTTTCAGACTGGGCCTATGGAGCGGCTGACCCGGCGGATGCAGGGGCTTCCTCAGGCGGAGGGGCCCCGCAGAGCATTCCTGACGGGGGCCAATCCCTTCGTGCTGAAGACGGAACGGCTGGAACGGATCGCGGAGCTGATCCGGACCTATTTTCCGCTGTGCGAAACCATCGGCTGTTTTGCACGGATCACGGACGTCACCGGGAAAACGGATCAGGAGCTGGCCCGTCTGGCCCGGGCGGGTTATGACGGCATCACCATCGGCGTGGAGTCCGGGGACGGGGAAGCTCTGGCCTTTATGGACAAGGGTTACGCTCCGGAGGACATTATCGCTCAGACTCGCCGTCTGGACGGGGCGGGGATCGGCTATCATTTCTTCTACCTGGCGGGTATCGCCGGGGCGGGGAAGGGAGAAGAGAGCGCCGTCCGTTCTGCGGAGGTCTTCAACCGGACACACCCCCGACGGGTAGGTTCCTCCATGCTGACGGTCTTCCCGGAGTCCCGACTGTATCAGGAGATACGGGCAGGGAACTGGACAGAGGCCGGAGAAAAGGAAAAGCTGGAGGAGGTCCGCACACTGGTGGAGCGCCTGGAGATCCCGGTGATCTTCGCCGCCTTGGGGGCCTCCAACGCGGTGAACATGGAGGGCCGTCTGCCGGAGGACCGGGCGGGGCTGCTGTCTGCCTTGGACAAAGTGATCGCCCAGTACAGCGAGGCGGACCTGCGGCGCTACCGGGAGGGACTGCCCCACCTGTAACGGCAAGCCCCGCCCGGAAGATTCTCCGGGCGGGGCGGGTCATGTCAGCAGAGCTTCGCGCCTGCGGGGATCTTATCGTCCACCATCAGCAGGTTCAGGCACTCCTCACCCTTTTCTGTATGGACGGCGGAGATCAGCATCCCCTGGCTCTCCTGGCCCATCATCTTCCGGGGAGGCAGGTTCACGATGGCCACCAGAGTCTTGCCGATCAGGTCCTCCGGGGCGTACCATTTGGCGATGCCGGACAGGATCTGCCGGTCCGTACCGGTGCCGTCGTCCAGGGTGAATTTCAGGAGCTTGTCGGACTTCTTCACCCGCTGGCAGTCCTTCACCTTCACAGCCCGGAAATCGGACTTACAGAAGGTGTCGAAGTCCACCTTTTCCTCGCTCTGGGGCTCGATCTCGATGGCGGGCAGAGAGGCCTTTTGTGCCTCCTCCTGGATGCGGTCCAGCTCCTCCAACTCTTTAGCCATGTCGATACGGGGAAACAGGTTCTCGCCCTTGTGGACTTCCACCCCGGCGGGCAGGACGCCCCATTGGGCGGCGCTGTCCCAAGTCCGGGCGGACTCGTCAGCGCCGGTCTGGCCGAAGATTTTCCCGCAGCTCTCCGGCATGAAGGGAGTCAGCAGCACGGTGCATACCCGGACGGTCTCCAGCAGGTTATACAGCACCGTCGCCAGACGGGTCCCGTTGGCGTTCATATCCTTAGCCAGGGCCCAGGGGGCGTTTTCATCGATATACTTGTTGGCCCGCTGGATGACCTTGAAAACTTCCTCCAGGGCGTTCTGGAACTGGAACTTCTCCATCTGCTCTTCGTACCGGGCGCGGAGGCCGGTGACCAGAGAGATCAGGCTGTCGTCCAGCTCAGGGTTCGCCTGCCGGGCCTCGGGCAGCTTCCCGCCAAAATACTTCTCCGCCATGGCGGTGGTGCGGCTGACCAGATTGCCCAGGTCGTTGGCAAGGTCGGTGTTGATGGTCTGAATGAGCAGCTCGTTGGTAAAGTTTCCGTCGGACCCGAAGGGGAAGGTCCGCAGGACAAAGAAGCGCAGAGCATCCACGCCGTACCGCTCGGAGAGCAGGTAGGGGTCCACCACGTTGCCCTTGGACTTGCTCATCTTGTCGCCGTTGAAGTTCAGCCAGCCGTGGCCGTAGACCTTTTTCGGCAGGGGCAGGTCCATGCTCATGAGGAACGCGGGCCAGTAGATCGCGTGGAACCGGACGATCTCCTTGCCGACAAAGTGGGCATCTGCGGGCCAGAACCTGTCCAGATCCTTATATTTTTCGTTTTGATAACCCAGCGCGGTCATGTAGTTGAACAGCGCGTCCAGCCACACGTAGACCACGTGGCCCGGGTCGAAGTCCACCGGCACGCCCCAGGTGAAGGAGGTGCGGGAGACGCACAGGTCCTGCAAGCCGCCCTCGCAGTCGATGAAATTGTTGACCATCTCATGCACCCGGCTCCGGGGCTCCAGAAAATCGGTGTTCAAAAGCAGGTCCCGCACCCGGTCCGCATACTTGGATGCCCGGAAGAAATAGGCCTCCTCCTCGGCATCGATGACCTCCCGGCCGCAGTCGGGGCACTTGCCGTCCACCAGCTGGCTGTCGGTCCAGAAACTCTCACAGGGCTTGCAGTATTTCCCCTTGTAGGAGCCCTTGTAGATGTCGCCGTTTTCGTACATCTTCCGGAAGATCTTCTGGATGGCGGCAACGTGATAATCATCGGTGGTGCGGATGAAGCGGTCATATTGAATGTTCATCAGCTTCCACA
>JAAZZJ010000162.1:0-2589 GCA_014237695.1 Oscillospiraceae bacterium
GAAATACATTGCGAGGCAAGGTTTTGATAGTCTGCTTTTCATGATGACCCATTTGCCGGAAATGAGTGGTGTGGGTTATCCGGCACAAAACAAAGTGTTCACCGAAAAGTGGACAAAGGCGTAAAACTCCGTCCTCTGCCACGCGAGCTGCCGCTGGGATGGGGTGACGAGAACGGACCGCGTGTCGAACTGAAGATCGTCTTGGGTTTTCATAAGCTCCTCCGGCTCAAAACATTTTTCAAGAAGAAAGGGAAAGCACCTTCGAGGTACTTTCCCTTATATTGAGTAAGACTGTAAGCCGGGTTCTGTATTTGACAGTCATCTATCTAGGCGGCCTGTTGCCAGACCGCTCAAGCCACCTCCTCGAGAACGACCGGGCCGGTCGTGAATCGTAGATACACGATCCAAGTTCTCTCCACGGTGTTGCTCCGGATAGAGTTTACAGCATCGGACAGTCTCCAGCCGATGGGTGAGCTTTTACCTCGCCTTTCCATCCTTACCAGGCGCTGGATGCCTCGGCATCCAATGCCGGCGGTTTATTTCTGTTGCACTTTTCCTGAAGTCGCCTCCGGCGGGCGTTACCCGTTATCCTTGCCCTATGGAGCCCGGACTTTCCTCATGACGGAGCTTTCGCGCCGTCACGCGACTGTCTGTCTTACTCATCCTCTATTTTACAGGAGAAGATGGTGGTTGTCAACGAAAGAAACCTGGGAAGCTGGATAAATTTGTTGTTTTCTCTCAGGACGGGTGGTATAATAAACCTATGAGAAGGCAAGGAGGAACGACCATGACTTTGCATGATTATCTGAATACATTACAAGGTAAACGGGTGGCTGTGACCGGTATCGGAATCAGCAACCGCCCTCTTTTGAAGCTCCTTCTGGACGCAGGAATCGAGGTTACCGCCTGCGACAAAAAGGACCGGGAGGCTCTGGGTCCCCTGGGCGGTGAACTGGAGAATGCAGGGTGCAGGCTCCGCCTGGGGCCGGACTATCTGGAGGGACTGGACCATGACGTGATCTTCCGCACCCCCGGCCTGCATCCCCGCTTCCTGGAGGAGGCCAGGGCCCGGGGCAGTGTGGTCACCTCGGAGATGGAGGTGTTCTTCCAGGTCTGCCCCTGTCCCATTCTGGGGGTTACCGGCAGCGACGGAAAGACCACCACCACCACCATCATTGCCCGCCTTCTGGAAGCGGCGGGACATACGGTCCATCTGGGGGGCAATATCGGCCGTCCGCTGCTCAGCGGGGCGGACGCCATCCGTCCTACGGACTGGGCAGTAGTGGAATTGAGTTCTTTCCAACTGCTGACCATGGACAGGAGCCCTCATATTGCCGTTTTGACCAACCTGGCCCCCAATCACCTGGATGTCCATACCAATATGGAGGAGTATGTCAGCGCCAAGGCAAACCTGCTGGCCCATCAGACGGTTTCGGACCGCGCAGTGTGCAACTGGGACAACGAAATAACCAGAAACCTTTCTGCAAAAATCGCTGGAAAGGTGTTATACTTTACAAGAAATTCTGACCAGCCGCCTATAAACGGCTGCTATATTAAGGAAAATGCCATCTGGTACCGGGATGCGTCCGGCCAGCGCCCCGTGCTTCCTCTGGAGGAAATCCTCCTGCCGGGCGTTCATAACGCAGAGAACTACATGGCCGCCATCTGCGCCGTTCAGGGGTTGGTGCCGGATGAGACTGTCCGTGCCTTCGCCCGGACCTTTGGCGGTGTGGAACACCGCATTGAGCTGGTGCGGGAGCGCCGGGGTGTTCGCTGGTACAACGACTCCATTGCCTCCAGTCCCAGCCGGACCATTGCCGGCCTGCGCTCCTTCCCGGAGAAGGTGATCCTCATCGCTGGAGGTAAGGACAAGGGAATCAGCTATGCCCCCCTGGGACCGGAAGTCAACGACCACGTAAAGTTGCTGATCCTCTGCGGCGCTACGGAGCAGGCCATCCGGGAGGCGGTCCGGACGGCAGACAACTATCGGGACCTGGAAATACTGACCGCGGCAGACTACCCGGAGGCGGTCCGTCTTGCAGATGAGCGCTCCAAGGACAGGGATGTGGTGATCCTCTCTCCGGCCAGCACCTCCTTCGACCGCTTCCGGAATTTTGAGGAACGTGGCCAAGTCTTCAAGAACCTTGTAATGGCCCTGCCGGAATAAGCAGGAATAGGGAAAAGCTGTTCTCTCATAGGCTGGACGTGAGGTGATGATCTATGCGCCGCCGTCCTCCCATGCCCGCCCGGCAGAAGGCGAAGCTCTTCTGCTTCCTGTTTGCCTGTGTCCTCATGGTTCTGACCGTTGTGGGCACGGGTCATCTCCGATCCATCCTGGGGAGCCTGGCGGTAACCCGGGTGTCCAACATGGTGAACCGTCTGGTAGCGGAGGCGGTCAGCGATGCGGTCAACAGCGGGGAGATCCAGTACAACAATCTGATTTCCCTGGAAAAGAACGACACCGGCGGCGTAGCCGCTCTGGTAAGCAACATGGCGGAGTTCAACCGCCTTCAGGCATCCATTACCCAGGATATTCTGACCCGTCTGGGGGAGATGTCAGACATCGAACTGGAGATCCCCGTGGGGACC
>JAAZZJ010000162.1:2599-6022 GCA_014237695.1 Oscillospiraceae bacterium
GGATCGGCGTTTCGGGCGGGCCGGGGCCCTAAAATGTCGGTGCGGATGCAGTCCACAGGCAGCTGCTCGGCTCGGTTTGAGAATCAGTTTTCCCACGCGGGCATCAACCAGACTACCCATCAGATATTGTTGTGCGTGGATGTCTCCGTTTCCATCCTGCTGCCTGGATTTCGCACAGGGACTCAGGTAACTAACTCTTTTGCCGTGGCGGAAACGGTGATTGTGGGGGAGGTGCCCGATAGCTATACCTATTTTGATTCCGGGAATCCTGTGGAAGAGGATGCCTTTGAATACTCGATCAACAACGGATAAGTCTGCGCCGCCGGGCGGCGCTGCACTCAGGAGGAACCAATGGATTACAAAAGCGAAATGAAAACCCTTCGTGAGACCCTCAGTGAGGCGGGCTACCGCTACTATGTGCTGGACGATCCCACCATGGAGGACTACGAATATGACCGCCTCCTGCGCCGTCTGGAGGAGCTGGAGGCGGCGCACCCCGAGGAGATCACCCCGGATTCGCCCACTCAGCGGGTAGGGGGCGCGGCCCTGGAGAGCTTTACCCAGGTGACGCACCCCGTACCCCTGGAGAGCCTCCAGGACGTCTTTTCCCCCGAGGAGGTGGAGGAGTTCGCCAGACGGATGGAGGAGGCGCTGGGGACGGTTGCCTACAGTATAGAGCCCAAGGTGGACGGCCTCAGTGTTGCACTGGAGTACCGGGATGGAGTTTTCGTTCAGGGCGCGACCCGTGGAGACGGCCGGGTGGGGGAGGATGTGACGGAAAATCTCCGGACCATCAAGTCCATTCCCATAACGCTGCCGGACAGGCTCCCCCGGCTCATCGTCCGGGGTGAGGTCTTCATGCCAAAGAATGTCTTCCATAAACTCAACCGCCAGCGGGAGGAAAACGGAGAGGCCCTCTTCGCCAATCCCCGCAATGCCGCCGCCGGTTCTCTGCGCCAGCTGGACCCCAAGGTCTGCGCCAAAAGGCTGCTGGATATCCGTGTGTTCAACCTCCAGCTGGCCGAGGGCCGGACCTTTGCATCCCACAGCGAGACCCTGGAGTATATTGCCTCCCAGGGCTTCCGGACGATCCCCCACAAGGTGCTGGACCGGGTGGAGGATGTCAATGCGGAGATCGTCCGTCTGGGGGATTCCCGGGAGGAATTGCCCTTCGATATGGACGGTGCGGTTGTAAAGGTTAATTCCCTGTCAGAACGTGCAGCTGTAGGAAGTACAGCCAAATGTCCCCGCTGGGCCATTGCCTACAAGTACCCTCCGGAGCAGAAGCCCAGCCGTGTGCTGGAGATCGTGGTCCAGGTGGGCCGGACGGGGGTGCTGACCCCCAAGGTAGTGGTGGAGCCGGTGCGTCTGGCGGGCACTACAGTTACCAACGCCACTCTGCACAATCAGGATTTTATTGAGGAAAAGGACATCCGTGTCGGCGATACGGTGGTCCTGCAAAAGGCCGGTGAGATCATCCCCGAGGTGGTAGAGGTCCTCAGGGACCTCCGGCCAGAGAACACCGAGCCCTACCGCTTTCCCAAGCTCTGCCCCGTGTGCGGCGCGCCGGTTGTCCGAGACGAGGACGGTGCGGCCATCCGCTGCACCGGCGCGGAGTGTCCCGCCCAGCTCCACCGAAATCTGACCCACTTTGCCAGCCGGGACGCCATGGACATCGACGGCGTAGGCCCCGCCGTCATCAAGCAGCTCATCGATAAGGAGCTGGTCAAGACCCCGGCGGACCTGTACTTTTTGACCGCTGACCAGCTGGCGGATCTGGAACGTATGGGAAAAAAGTCTGCGCGGAACGCCGTAGACGCCATTGCCGCCAGTAAGGACCGAGGTCTGGAGCGTCTGCTCTATGCTCTGGGCATCCGGCAGGTGGGTCAGAAAGCGGGGAAGATTCTCGCCGCCCATTTTGGCAGCTTCGACGCCCTGGCCCAAGCTACCGAGGAGGAACTGACCGCTATCGACGATGTGGGGGGCATCACTGCCGCCTATATCCGTAAATGGCTGGAGAATCCCCAGTCCAAGCACCTGATAAGCCGTCTGAAGGAGGCATGTGTCAGTATGGAAGCCGCCCGGCAGAGCGCCGGAGAGCAGTTCAAAGGCATGACCTTCGTCCTCACCGGCGCGCTGGAGAAGTTCACCCGTGATGAAGCCGCCGCCCTCATCGAGGCCCGGGGCGGCAAGGCCAGCGGCTCGGTGAGCAAAAAGACCACTTATGTGGTGGCGGGTGAGAACGCCGGGAGCAAGCTGCGCAAGGCGGGTGAGCTGGGAATCCCTGTGCTGACGGAGGATGAATTTGCCGCCATGCTGGCGGAGTGAAGGGGGGAGAACTGCAATGCGGATCGGCATTATTTCTGACACCCATGGGCGGCTGCGCCCGGAGGTGGCTGAGCGGCTGCGGGGCGTGGACTGCATCCTCCACGCCGGGGACTTTGACGACCCGTCAGTCATGGAGGCGCTGGACCGTCTGGCCCCGGTGTACGGTGTGCGGGGCAATAACGACTGGGGCGGCTGGGCACAGGAGCTGCCCCGGCTGATGCGCATCGACCTGGGCGGCGTATCCTTCTGCGTGACCCACCGCCGTTCCGACGTCCCCTGGAACCTGACGGGGGTGGACGTGGTGATCTGCGGCCACACCCACCAGTACGCCCAGGAGCGGATCATGGGCCGTCTGTGGCTGAATCCAGGGAGCTGTTCCTATCCCCGGCCTCCCCGGTCCGTGCCTACCATGGTCATGCTGGACACAGACGAAGAGGGGGGATATTCCCTTGAAAAGGTGGAGCTTGCCCTATGACAGGTTCTGTGATCGCCATCGTTGACGATGATGCTTATATCGGGGACATGCTGGAGGAGCTTCTGCGCCGGGAGGGGTATGGCGTTCTGCGGGCCTACTCCGGCACGGAAGCCCTCATGCTTTTGGAGGACAGGCGTCCCGACCTGATCCTGCTTGACCTGATGCTGCCCGGCTTGAACGGGGAGGAGGTACTGCCCCATCTGACCGGGATACCGGTGATCGTCCTCTCCGCCCGGGCGGCGGTGGAGGACAAGGTGGATCTGCTTCAGGGTGGAGCCGCCGACTATCTGACCAAGCCCTTTGACACCCGGGAGCTTCTGGCCCGCATTGCGGTCCAGCTGCGCCGGCAGTCCCGGCAGGACGGGATTCTGCGGTACAGGGGGATCGCTCTTGCCCCGGAGACCCGGGAAGCGACGGTGGACGGCGGGGCTGTCCGCCTGACCCGCACGGAGTATGGCATTTTGAAGCTGCTGATGCAGAATCCCCGGCAAGTGATTACGAAATCTCAGCTTTTGGAGCAGCTGAGTATGGATACGCCGGACTGCGTGGAGAGTTCGTTAAAGGTACATGTCAGCAATCTCCGCCGGAAGCTCCGGGAGGCCGGGGCGGGGGAGGTCATC
>JAAZZJ010000163.1 GCA_014237695.1 Oscillospiraceae bacterium
AGGCGGTGGAGCAGCGGCTGAAAAGCGAGCGGCTGAAGACCGAACTCATCACCAACGTCTCCCATGACATCAAGACGCCCCTGACCAGCATCGTCAACTACGTGGATCTGCTGAAGAAGGAGGACCTTCCTCACGCCGCACAGGAGTACCTGCTGGTGCTTGACCGGCAGTCCCGCCGGCTGAAAAAGCTGACCGAGGATCTGGTGGAGGCCAGCAAGGCGTCCACGGGCAACGTCACCGTGAATCTGGAGCCCATCGTGGTCAACGAGATCATCCACCAGGCCATCGGGGACTACGACGAGAAGCTGGCCGCCGGGAAGCTGGAGGTCATCGTCAACACCTACGAGGGCAACCTCATGGCGCTGGCGGATGGACGGCTGCTGTGGCGGGTGCTGGACAATCTGCTGAACAACGTATGCAAGTACGCCATGGCCGGGACGCGGGTTTATGTTGACCTGGGCGCCCGGGACGGGAAAGTGGTTCTGTCCATTAAGAACATCTCCCGGGACCCGCTGAATGTGTCCGCAGACGAGCTTATGGAGCGGTTTGTCCGGGGCGATGCCTCCCGGCACACCGAGGGCAGCGGGCTGGGATTGAACATCGCCAGGAGCTTTATGGACCTCATGGGCGGCGGCTTCGAGCTGTATGTGGATGGAGATCTGTTCAAGGCGGAGCTGACCCTGCGGGCGTAAAATAAAAGTTTCGCCGGCCTTTTCAAAGGCCGCGGAGTCCAGAGGCAGAGCCTCTGGCCGCGCTCCGAAGAGCGCGGAATCCCCTTTGAAAGCCGCGCCAAAAAAAATCCAAAGGGCAGCATAGCACCCAAACCGCGCGGCTTTCAAGCGCATTTACCGCCTGCGGCGGCAAACAGCGCCCGGGAGTTCCTGCCGTAAGTATAAAAAGACCCGCCGGGAAGCCGTGTGCGCGGTTCCCCGGCGGTCTTGCTATTTGCCCGCCTTCTCCGGCGCCAGGGCCGCAGGCTTCCGGCTCAGATAGAGGCAGTAGGCAATGGAAACGAGGATGGTAACGATGACGTAGGTGTAGTCGGACCGGCTCACGCCGGCGGCGAACTTGGAGAAAACATCCACCATTCCATGGACGAAGATACACACCAGCAGACTGCCGGAATGGTAGAACACCAAGGTAAACAGGAATCCCCAGGCGATGGCAAAGAGGACCTGTACGAACGTCTCCAAGCCGCCCCGCCCTGTCAGGAGGTTGACGATATGTCCAATGCCGAAGGTCGCCGCAGAGATCGTTATCGCTACAGGCGGGGCGTTTTGCTCCAAAAGCGCCCGGAACAGCAGGCCCCGGAAAATCACTTCCTCGACGATCCCCACCAAGAACATGGAGAGGACCGCGAACAGCTGGGCCGTGCCATCGTAGGCCATCCCCACGCCACCCCAGAGGTCGCCAGTCGTCAGCACCAGTATGGGCAGGAAGTAGAGGTATTCCCGGGCGCTCCCTCGCCATTTGACCAGACCATACTTTTTCTCCAGACGGGCGCTCCGGATAAAGACCAGCAGCCCCGCCGCGAAGAGGGTCAGTCCCGCCAGCATGACGGGGCTGTCATCGCCGCAGGAACCCCGGATCGGGGCCATCACCATACAGTACAGGACGATCAACGCGATGGCGAACCCCAGCTCGTTCTTTTCGTAAAACTTTTTCAAATCGATCCCTCCTTCTCACACAGCACCGCACCCCGCCAGACCCGCTCTAGCTGCTCCGCCGCCGCGGCCTCGTCGTAGTCCAGGCCGTTATTGGCGAGAAGGCTGGCGTACCCGTGGGTGAACAGGGCCACCGTCGTAAAAATTCGTTTCGTCTGCGCCGCGCTCATCCCCAGCGCCCCCTGCATCGCGGCGAGAATGGGCGTCAGCTCTGCGGAATCAAGCATTTCCGGCAGACTGCCCTCCATGGCAAATCCCGATTGGAACAGAAACCGGAACAGATGAGGCTCCTCGATGGCAAACCGGATGTAATTCAGCCCGATGCTCAGAGGGACGTCCTCCGTCTCCATCAGATAGTCGGAGTGATACCGGTCTGCTTTTGCATAGACCGCCCGCTTCAGGGCCTCGATGGTGGCAAAGTGGTACATCACCGGTTGGGTAGAGCAGCCCAGCTTTTCAGAAACAGTCCGGGCATTGACCTGCTCCGCTCCCGCCGCCCGCGCGACGGCAAACGCCGCTTCGACCACCATGTCCCGTGTTACTTTCGCCTTTGGCAAAGTAGTCCCTCCTTTTTTATTATAACAGTCGTTATATAACTGGAGTTATAATATAACACAGTTAAGCCGTCCTGTCAACCATTTTCCCGGGAGGGACGGGCGGCGTGGCCCGTTTCCGGCGTCCGGAAGGTTCCGGTAAAAATTGTATGAAAAAAATAGGAAGAAATCATTGACATTTCGACAGAAAACGGATATAGTTAGCTTGCCTGTTTTCCTGGGGGAAGATGCTCAGGAAAACAGGCGATTTTTCTATGCTCCGCCTGCGGTGCGGAGACATCAAAATTATGGAAAAGGAACGGGGGAGGATAATGTCCAAAAAGTTAATCAGCCTCGCAGACTGCTGCGTGGCGTTTGACGGCGAGCTGGTTCTCGATCACATCAATCTATATTTCAATGACAGTGAGTTCCTCACACTGCTCGGACCCAGTGGCTGCGGCAAGACAACGACCTTGCGCATCATTGGAGGCTTTTTGACGCCCACTTCGGGAGAAGTGCTGTTCGACGGGGTGAGGATTAACGATATTCCGCCCAATCAGCGGCAGGTCAACACTGTCTTCCAGCGGTACGCCCTGTTCCCCCATCTCAACGTCTTTGAGAACGTGGCCTTCGGCCTGCGGGTCCCCAAGACGGAGACGGTGGAGGGACGAAAGAAAAAGGTGAAGATTCCCGAGGAGGAGATCCGCCAGCGGGTGCTGGAGATGCTGGAGGTCGTAAGTCTGAAGGGCTTCGAGAACCGGCGGATCACGGAGCTGTCCGGCGGGCAGCAGCAGCGGGTAGCCATCGCCAGGGCACTGGTGAACCGGCCCAAGGTACTGCTGCTGGACGAACCACTGGGGGCTTTGGACCTGCGCCTGCGGAAGGATATGCAGAGCGAACTCAAGCGTATCCAGCAGCAGCTGGGCATCACCTTCATCTACGTGACCCACGATCAGGAGGAGGCGCTGGCCATGAGCGATACCATCGTGGTCATGGACCAGGGCCGTATCCAGCAGATCGGTACCCCGGAAGACATTTACAACGAGCCGAAAAACGCCTTTGTGGCGGACTTCATCGGCGAGAGCAACATTCTGGACGGCGTGATGCACGAGGACTTCGTGGTGGAGTTCTTCAACCGGAAGTTCAAGTGCCTGGACAAGGGCTTCGGCCCCATGGAGCCGGTGGACGTGGTCATCCGTCCGGAGGACGTGGACATCGTCCCGCCGGAGAAGGGACAGCTGCGGGGCACGGTGACCAGCGTCACCTTCAAGGGTGTCCACTACGACACCATCGTGGATTTCAAGGGCTTCAAGTGGCTCATCCAGACTACGGACTACCACCCGGAGGGAGAGACCATCGGCATCATCCTGAATCCCGACGACATCCATATCATGCATAAAAGCGAGTATTCCGGCATGTTCGGCGACTACTCCTCCTACTCCGAGGAGTACGACGAGCTGGAGGACGTCTCCCTCCTTGAGGAGGATGGGGAGGGCGGAGATGAAGAATAAGCGCGCCCTCTTCGCTGTGCCCTATGTGGGCTGGATGACCCTGTTTGTTGTGGTCCCCATCATCATGGTGGTGATTTACGCTTTTGCCACCGCTGAAGGCGGGGTCACCCTGGAGAACTTTTCCAGCATGGGGACCTATGCCTCGGTGTTTACCCGGTCCTTCTGGCTGGCGCTTCTGGCAACCCTCATCTGCCTGCTCATCGGCTATCCGGCGGCCTACTTCATTTCCCGGGAGGGGCCCCGGTTTCAGCGGCTCGCCATGATGCTCATCATGCTGCCCATGTGGATGAACTTCCTGCTCAGAACCTACTCCTGGATGTCCGTGCTGGAAAACAACGGTTTGCTGAACCAGCTCTTCCGGAACATCGGGCTCATCAGCCTGTACAACGGGATTGCGGGGCTTTTCGGCCGCGCTCCTGTTGACCACTTTCAGATGATCGGCACCCCCGGAGCGGTGGTTCTGGGCATGGTGTACAATTACCTGCCCTTTATGATTCTGCCCATTTACTCCGTCATTGAGAAAATGGACAGAAGCCTGCTGGAAGCTGCTCAGGATCTGGGTGCCGGGTCCGCCCGGGTATTCCGGAAGGTCATTCTGCCCCTGAGCCTTCCCGGGGTACTGTCCGGGGTAACCATGGTATTTGTTCCGTCGGTATCCACCTTTGCCATCTCCCGCCTGCTGGGCGGCGGCACACAGATGATGCTGGGCGACCTCATCGAGCAGCAGTTCCTGGGCGGAGCCTACAACCCCCATCTGGGCGCGGCCATCTCCCTGGTGATGATGGTGATCGTGGTGGTCTGCATGGTGGTGATGAATCACTTCGGCGAGGGTGAGGAACAGGCGGTGATGCTGTGAAAAAGACGAATCGCGGCGGCAGCCGCTTTTTGATCGGGCTGATGTTTCTCTTCCTCTATCTGCCCATCCTCCTGCTGATAATTTTCTCCTTCAACGCCGGGGACAGCAGCGCCGTGTGGCGGGGGTTCTCCCTCCACTGGTACAATGAGCTGTTCCAGAACCGGCTGATTATGGAGAGCCTGTATATTACCCTGCTGGTCTCCCTGCTGGCAACGGTGATCTCCACAGCGGCGGGCACCTTTGCCGCCATCGGGCTTTACAGCCTGTCCCGGCGGAAGCGGGACGCCCTGCTGGTGGTCAACAACATCCCCATGATGAACGCGGATATTGTCACCGGCGTCAGCCTGTGCCTGTTTTTTGTGGCCTTTTTCCAGGGATGGGGGAGCTTTGCCCGGTGGATGAACGGCATTCAGAGCGTTTTCGAGCTGCCCACCCGGCTGACGCTGGGGTTCGGTACGCTGCTGCTGGCCCATATCGCTTTCAACATCCCCTACGTCATCCTGAACGTGGCGCCCCGGCTGCGGCAGATGGACAAAAATCTGGTCGACGCGGCTCAGGACCTGGGCTGCACCTGGATGCAGGCTTTCTGGCGGGTGATTCTGCCGGAGATCAAGCCGGGGATCGTCTCCGGCGCGCTGATCGCTTTCACCATGAGCGTGGACGACTTTGTGATCTCCTATTTTACCGCCGGGTCCTCCACCTCTACCCTGGCCATGGACATCTATGGTATGACCAAGCGGCGGATCACGCCGGAGATCAACGCGGTATCTACCCTGCTGTTTCTGACGGTGCTGCTGCTGCTGGTGATCGTCAACATCCGGGAAGCCCGGCAGGAGCGCCGGGGCGCCAGCATGGAGCCCCGGAAACTGACCTGGATGGAAAAGCTGGCCGTGCGTACCTCTACCCCCCGGTGGCGGTGGGTAAAGCGGGGCGCAGGCGCTGCCCTGGCCTGCTGCTTTGTGGCGGCGGTCATCTTCCTGACGGGAGCGACCAGCTCGCGGCCGGTTGTCAACGTATGCAGCTGGGGGGAGTATATCGACACGGACCTGATTGCCCAGTTTGAGGAGGATACCGGCATCCGGGTGAACTACCAGACCGTAGAGAGCAACGAAGCCCTGTACTCCCTGCTGAAAAGCGGCGGCGCGGACTATGACGTGGTGGTCCCCTCCGACTATATGATTGCCAAACTCATTGAGGAGGATATGCTGGAGGAGCTGGACTATGGGAATATCCCCAATTTCTCCCTGATTGACAGCCGGTTCAAGCATCTCAGCTATGATCCGGAGAATCTCTATACAGTGCCCTACACATGGGGGACTCTGGGCATCATCTACAATACCGCCATGGTGGACGAAGAGATCACCAGCTGGAGCGCTCTTTACGACGACAAGTACGCGGGGAATGTACTGCTCATCAACAACTCCCGGGACGCCCTGGGAGC
>JAAZZJ010000164.1 GCA_014237695.1 Oscillospiraceae bacterium
GTCCCGTTTAAAGGCTACTTCGATTTTCTCATCGCCGGTCTCCAGGCTCTTGAGGCGTTGTGTGAGGATAATGGGCGTCCGGCAGACTCCCACTGGGGTATAGGTCTTTTGGTCGATGGCACTGATGCCCTTTTCGGAGTAAATCCAGCCCTCCGGCTGGCGCAGATTGATGGGGGCCCCTTCTATGGCCTCCGGGGTGAGCTGCGCCTCCAGGTCGATCCGCTCGGCCTCCTTGAGGGTCTCCCTGATCAGCTGGGCTGCCGCCTCTTTGCCGTGCTTGATGAAAAGGTCGCTGGGGTCTTTGGTGCCGAGGCGGTCGCATGACCACAGGTAGATTTCCCCGGTGAACCCACCTTCCTTCAGTCCCCGGAACATCTTAGTGGTGAAGGTTTCCCCACCGCCGTCCGGCTCTTTGTGTATCCTGCCGGTTCAAGCCGAAGGCTTTCGAGGGGTTCGGCTCGTCCCAATTGATGACTGCGGCGTGCTTCACACCCCGCTCAACGAAATCCATGACCACGTCGCTCATCCCGGCCTTCATCAGCATCTCGATCTGCCGGGGGTAAAAGCAACAGGCCGTCAGGAAATGCAGGAATTTTGTGAATTTCCGTTCGGCCTCCTCCGCCATGCAGTAGCGGAAGGGGCTTTTCTGTATCTCATCCAGGCCGATCACATCATAGCCAACGCCATAGTCCGCATTGGCGGTGAATGGGCCGTGGATGTGCCATTTCCCTTTGGTGAGCGGCCCGTCCTGGCGCTCAATCGACATGAAGGGCTGCTCCCAGTACCAGTCTCTGGTGGTTGCCTCCGCCAGTCCAGGCTTGAACCGATACACGCCCACCAGCTTGATTTTGGGCTCACCCGTGAGGCTGTACCCCTTGTCTCTGCTGTAGTGCTTGGCGCAGTCATAAGCCCTGGCCCACAATGCCCCCCGGTACCACCGAAGGACTACCGCCCGCCGATACCGGCTCAGGTTGTCCCGCCCACCGGTGTAGCGCAGCTCCTTCACGATGACCATCCTCCCACAGAGGGGGCACTGCACGGTCGGCTTGGGCGCGTCATCCCAGCGGTTCCTCTGCTCCCGCTGGTGGGGCGTCCACATGACCGCCGGGAAATTCCGCTCTGGGGTGGTGATCATTATGTCCTCATCCTTTACCACCATGTGCTTGTGGCAGCAGGTAGTCCAGATTTCATCGGTGCGGGAGCGGCGAAAGATGTACGCAGGGAACAGGGCGTTGATTGCGTCCCGCTCCACCTGGTTCAAAGGCGGTGCCTTGCCGGCGAACCGCTCGGCTTTCTCTTGGCTCGTCACCTCTCATGCCCCCTCACAGAAAGTCCTCAAGGTCGAGGATCTTGGGGCCGGCGCTGGCCGCCGGCACCGCAGTTGCGGCCTCGGCCTCCACATCGGCGCAGAGGTTCACCGTCATGTGGAACTTCACATCGGCACCGGGGAAGTAGAACCTCACCGCCCGGCGGAACGCCTCCAGGTCGGAGATCGCACTCCCGCAGCCCTTGGCCACCGCCTTCATGCAATCGGCGAAGGTGCCACCCTGGACCACCGCTTGGGCAAACTCCGCATCCTGGCGGCAGAACCCGTCCAGTGCTTCGCACACGGCACCCTTCATGGCGCTGGCATATCTGTCGTAGCTGCCGGAGTTCTTCTCGGCCTCCAGCTTGCTCTTGGCCTGCTCGTACCATTCGTTCATGGCTTGACATTCCTTCCTTGACCCTCTATACTGAGGGTGTACTTAAATTTGGCCTTCCGGCCCGCCGTCCTCGATGTTCGCACCATCGGGGGCGGCTTTCTTCCGTTCTGGGCACCACGCCGGGATATACGGCAGAAGCCGCTCTGTTCCGATGTGGTAGCCATGGTGCGACCCCGGTGCAAAGCATCGGTAGGCCGTGACCGTCTCATGATAGGAGCCTTTCACCGGCCATGGTACCTCGACCACATGGCGGCAACCTTCGCACGTCCGAGACCAGTCCGCTCCCAGGGTGGTCATTTCCATCCCAGCTTCTTCAAGGTGACAATGGCGTCCATCGTGACATTGCTATCCATGCGCTACACCTCCCCTCTGCCGCCGCCCAGTCTGGTGTACTTAATGGCGTGGGCGTTGATAATTTTGTGCATCGCCTCATAGGGCGTTTTGGCAGCAGTGTCACCCTCGCTGTACCAAACAAAAGCACCAGTAGGGGTTAGCCGCTTAATCTTGCCAATTTCGTAGCTATCTCCGTTCTTGTAAATAATCAGTTCGCCCTCTTTGTATTCATCCATGCACTACACCTCCCTTCGGTACCATCCATCCGAAGGTCAGCATGGCCATGTTCGCCCCGCGAACCTGGTGGGCGTAGAGCGGCATCTTCACGGGGTACTTGTAGAAGGGGACCGGCTCCGGGTTCACCCGCTCCCGGTCCACCGCATCCTGCAGGGCGTGGAGCTCCCGCCACCGCTGCTCCACCGTGGAGGGAAGGTGGACGATGCTGGTCAGCTTGTCCAGCAGTTCGATGTCGGCGGTTCCATAGAGGGACTGGCTTTTCTTATCCCACTTCATCTTGTTCCAGCTCTTGATGATGGCGAACTGTACGTTGTCCACCTCCACCAGGATCAGGGTGTTGCCCTTCAGTGCCATTTTCACCGCCCAGACCCCGCTTTCCCCTCCATTTTGATTTCGCACTTGAGGGCATTGCGCTGGTAGTCGCTGATCAGCCCCGGCAACATGGCAGCGAGGGCAATCGGCGGGGCCCCGATGGTCTGGCAAATCTGATTGGTCAGGGCAGTCCAGTTGAAGATGATGTCCATCCGAGTCCCGGAGACCTCCACCTCAGACTGGTCGCCGACAGTCCTGATAAGGAGGGTGCCGCCTCTAATGTTTCCGTCCATCCCTTAATACCGTCCTTTCTTCAGCTCCCGGAGGTCGGCAATCCAGTCCAGGATCGTCTGCTTGCCGGTGTAGTACATGGCGGGGAGGAGCAGGAGAAGGTACTCTCCGCCGATAGCGTTGTAGCCCCGCTCAGCCAGTGCGGCCCGCTTGCCCCACGCAAAGGCGAGGGCGGTCATCAGGAGCACAGCGGCCAGCTCAAAAAGCACCGAGGCCAGGCTCCGTTTGCGTCTCATCTGTAAAAACTCCTTTCTGTGGTCAGGCCCGCCGCCGGTAGGCTGTCCGGGACGTCCTCAGTTCCGGTCTGGCCTGGTGGGTGGCCCGCGCCAGGTACTCGGCGATGGCCTCCTCGGTGATCCAGACCTTGCTGCCGGGCTTCCGTTGTATGTAGGCCAGCCGGCCGGCGCTGCGCTCCTGATCCAGCGTGGGCAATGACATCCCCAGCCGGGCCGCAGCCTCTTTTCGGGTCATAAGCGTCATTTGCGTCACTCCTTGTCGATTGCGTACTTGTCAGCCAACAGGAGGATGTGATATAATCCAACTGTGGCCTTTTTGTCGGTTGTAATGGGTCGCTCGCCCTGTCAGGTGTTCGCTTCACCCGGCAGGGCGCTTTTGTTTTTGCGTTGCCTCACCCTTCAGCTTGTGGTAGAATTTTGCCGGGGAAAGGGGGTGATTCAAGTGGCAAGAGTATATCGTGTGGATGTTTCTCACCTGACCGCAGAACAAAAGCGCGAGGTAGACACTAAACTGCGAACCGTATCTTTCATGGTTCTCAATCGCATGAACAAAAATGGTCTGTTGATTGCGTTCGATGCAATTGAGGAAAAACTGGGCGATTTTACATCGCTGGATGATTTCAGGTCCGCACTTAGTCTTCCAGAACAGTGTGTACTTACTGACGTCACTGGCTGGGATCTGAGGCCGTAGCTTGTAAGAGCATCTTGGGGTAAGCTGGGTCATAGTCGAAGATGATCCGGTACCTTCTGTCAACCCCCAGCATCTTGATGAACTCCGGCAGTCCAGAAAGTCGCTCGAGCTGTCCTGGCTTGTTCAGCCAAGTGCTGCTCCACTCACCTATCGTTTCATGGCCGAAGTGTGCCATTACCTCCTGGAGGGTGGGGCCTTGAGCCACCTCCGCGATTTCTTCAGCAGTCAGTCGGGTGCCATCCGGCTGGCTGCTTTGTCGTAGAAGGCTGCTTTGGTTCGGTTCCAGAATCTTTGTTCACCTCCTCACCGCCAGAGGCGGTTTTTCATGCGCTGGAGCGTCCTACACCAGCTCCAACCAGCTTCGGTGAATCCCGCTCGTAGAGCTCATCAATGGTGCAACCCAGCGCATCTGCCAAACGCGGGAGAATGGAACTGGATGGGTTACGATCCCCAGTTTCCCACATGGTGATTGTACTGGAACTCCTCAATCCCAGGCTGGCCGCAAGCTGTGCCTGTGTGATTCCGCTTTTCCGCCTGAGTTCTCTAATTCGGAAACAAGTGCTCATGGAAAATCACCTCCTTATCTGCGCTCACAGTTTATGGGCGGTCACAAATTGTGGTCACGTACTGTGGGCAATCATAGCATATAAAAAATCAAAAGTCAACGGTATGTGACCAAATTTAGAAAAAAATATTTGACCCCTTGTTGAAACTCACAGTTTGTGATTATAATGACGGCATAGGGGGGTGCCATGAATGTTCAAAATTCGATTAAAGGAATTGCGTGAAAGCAAGGGAATGACACAAAGGGACTTTGCCGCAGACTTTGGCGTTTCTAAAGGCACCGTTGGAATGTGGGAAAGCGGGGCGCGGGAACCAAGGACACTTGATGAAATCAATCGTATTGCCGATTACTTCGGGGTGTCATCCGATTATCTTCTTGGGCGCACAGGGGAAAAAGAAAAGCCCACCCCCGTTTCCGAGGATGGGCTTGATGAGCAGGATCGGCAGCTCGTGGAACTTATGAAGAAGCTGTCTGCGGATCAGAAGGCATTTCTTCTTGCGCAGCTGTTAACATTGACTGGGCAAGGCAAATAAACTCCTGTTTCTGCTCTGCATCCAGCTGGTGGAACAGAAGCAGGATTTGTGTATCGATGTCTGACATGAGCGTTCCTTTCCACCCTGGCGTCAAGATTATGTATTTGCGCATAATGAAGTATACCATAAAATTCAGTGTTTTCCTGCTGAAAAATGTAATCGACCTACATTTTTTAAAGAAATTCACAGTTTTATCTGGAAAAAGCGCAAATGAAAGGAGGTGTCCCTATGGCTCGACCGAAAAAGCCCACCTATGGATTTGTTGCAAGCCGAGGCGAGTACAGAAAGCGGATCAAGGGGCCGGACGGACGGCGCATCTCCCTCTACGCTAAGACACCGGAGGAGCTGACAGCGAAAATTGCCGCCGTCCAACGGGAGATCGAGGAGGAGGTCTACCACCGGGAGAACCCCACCGTGAAGGAGTACGCTGAGAAGTGGCTCGCCATGCACGGCTCCCACATCCGCACCACCACCCTGGTGGACTACACCTCCAAGGTCAAGATTTACGTCATCGAGCCGCTGGGGGACAAGTACATGGCCGAGGTCACCCCGGACGATGTGAAGATGGCCATTAACAAGGCCGCCCAACAGTCCGCCTCCATTTACCGCAGCGTCCAGATGCTCTACAAGATGATCTTCGGCTCGGCTCTGGAGAGCCGGATCATTGATGAGTCGCCGTGCAAGAACCTAAACCCCCGCGGCGGAAAAACTCCGAAGGAAAAGAAAGCCCTCACCGATGAGCAGGTCACAACCCTCCTGGACGCGGTTCGGGGCCTGCCGCCCTATCCGTTTATCATGCTGTGCCTTTACTCTGGCCTGCGCCGAGAGGAGGCTCTCGCCCTCCAGTGGGACAGCGTATTCCTTGAGGGGGACGCCCCGCACATCACCGTTTGCCGGGCCTGGCACACGGAGCACAACAGGCCGGTCATCCTGACCGACCTAAAGACGAAGGCGGCAAAGCGGACGATCCCCATCCCGCCCCAGCTGGTGGAGTGTTTGAAGGCCGTCAAGGAGAAGTCGGCCTCGGACTTCGTGATTGCCAACCGGGACGGGGGAGCCCTTTCGGAAACGCAGTGGCGCCGGGTGTGG
>JAAZZJ010000165.1 GCA_014237695.1 Oscillospiraceae bacterium
TGCTGGTTCCCGGCGTGCTGGTTCCCGGCGTGCTGGTTCCCGGCGTGCTGGTTCCCGGCGTGCTGGTTCCGGGGGTGCTGGTTCCCGGCGTGGACGGCGTGCCGTCCGAGGGTGTGCCGCTCAGATCCACCGGGTCGCCCATCCCGTCCGGCGAAGGCAGGACGGGATCCAGCGGGTTGCCGTCCTCATCAGTGAAGATAATGGTCCCCTCCTCATCCAGAATGTACCAGCTGCCGTTCTCATCCTGCTCCGGCTTTGCGGGAGGCTTGCCGTAGACAACCTTCCCGTTATCGTCATAGTAGGCCTCGCCCCGGCGGACGGCCATGATGGCGTTGTGCTGAGTGTCCCGCAGGCTCCCGGTGGAGGAGGCGATATCGCCGTTTTTCAGGATGCTCATAGCGTCCAGCATCCCCGTGGTCACCCGCTGCTCATAGGGGTTGAACCGCTCGTTGACCAGCTCCACCACCTGCTTGGGGTAGATGACGACGTAGGACTGCTCCTGATGGGTGTCCCGGCTCCAGGCGGTACCCCAGTAATCCCCGGGGAGGGTGCAGGTGTATACGTCGTTCATGTTCAGCGCGGGGGTGCCGTTGAGCCCCAGCACATTGGCGGCAAACCACACCACGGAGCCGGAATCCAGATCGGTCTCCACATTCTTCATGGCCAGGTCGATGTAGGCCTTGATCTTGCCCCAGTGCTTGATGCTCAGGCATTCCTTGATGAGGGCCTTGATGAAGTTCTGCTGGACCTCCACACGCTGGATGTCGCCCTCGCTGTACCGCCGGAAGCGGACCAGACCCATGGCGTCCTTCCCGTTGAGGGTCTGGACGCCCTTTTTCAGATGAATGTGCAGATCCTGCCAGGGATCGTCGTAGTTCATATCCTGGGGCACATCAAACTCCACGCCGTCCACCAGATCCACCAGCTCCACAAACATCTCCAGCTCCACCTTGACATAGAAGTCCGGCTTGAAGCCGATGAGCTTCTGGATCCGGTTGGCCAGAGAGTCGATGCTGTTGCCGGTGCGGGAATAGATGGAGTTGATCTTTTTGATGTCCCACTTCTCATTAATCATGGTGTCCCGGGGGATGGACATGATGTTGATGTCCTGCTCCTTCGTGTCGTAGCTGACCACCATGAGGGTGTCCGTGTTGCCGTCATCCTGATCGGTGCCCACCAGCAGGAAGGTATACACGCCCTCCTTCCGGTCGCCGGAGACGGTGGGCATGTCGCCGTTATAGCCGTCGTCGGGATACAGCTCGTCGTCGGTTGGGCCTGCGGGCTCCTCCGGCTCCGGGTCGTCCGTCTTCGTGTTCTGGGTGGTCTGCGGGGGAGCGGTGACCGGATCCCCGGGCAGCTCCGGCGCTTTGATCCACATTTTCAGTACCACGGCTACCACGATGACGAACACTGCCAGACATCCCAGCACCGCCGTCAGGATCTTGCCCTTGCCGGAGTCCCAGTAGGTGCGCCACCACGCCCCCGGATCTGGTTTCTCCGGCTTCTTCACTCTCACCGGCTCCTCTGCGAAGGGGTCGCCCAGAGGGGCGGATTTCCGGGGAGAGGGAGCCCTCTGACTGCTTTTCGGTTCCTCGCGTTTTCCTTTCATCTGTTCGATCTGTCCTTTCCGTATTAGCTCTCTTTATCTTGCGCGCGGCCGGAAACGCCGCGTACTTTCATACTTATCCGTGAATTGGCCGTATGCCGGTTGTTTGCGGACAGGCGCTCATTCGGGGGGCAGAACCGGATCCGGCGGCAGGACCGGGTCCGGGGGCTCCCCGGCTGGCGGACTCTGCTCCGGAGGCGGCTCGGCCGGGTCCGGGACCGTTCCGGGGACATTGTCCTCGCCGGGGACAGGCGTCTCTGCCGGAGGTATACCGGGCGCCGTCCCTGGGTCCGTGGAAGGAGGCGTAGTGTCCGTACCTGGATCCGTGACCGGAGGCGTACCGGGATCGGTGGCTGGCGGCGTGCCGGGACCGTCCGTTTCCTCCTCCGGCAGGACCGGATCGGGTTCGGACGTATCGTCCTTGGGCGGTTCACTGCTGGGCTTCGAGCTGCTCTTGGGCTTCACCGAGGGCTGTGCCATCTTGGGGTCGGCCAGGGTGCCGTTGGTCATGGCCAGGGCCGCGTCCTTGGTCTTGTAGATGATCTGGAGGTCGCTCTCTTCAATGTCCCGGGTGTAGGGATTGAAGTGGGCGTTCATCAGCTCCATGATCCCCGCCGCATCGGCGAAGAAATAGGCCAAATTTTCCCCGATGCTAGGGGTGTAGTACCAGCCCTGGTCGTCTCCCGGCAGGGCGTAGAAATTAACGTTGTCCATGTCCACGCCCATGGCCTTCTGGGCAAACCACAGGAGGTTGTTCAGGTGAATGTCCGTCTCCACGTTATTAAAGAAGATCTTCGCAAACTCGCTGATCTTTGTCCAGTTGCCCAGCTGGAGGCACTGCTTAGCGACCGCCTTTAAGAAGTCCTGCTGGATCTGCTGCCGCCCGGTATCTCCGATGCCGGATGATTCGCCGTTGTTCTTCCGCCAGCGGATGACCTGCATAGCATCATCGCCGTTGAGCTTGCGCAGGCCCTTCTTCTGGTGGATGTGCAGATTCTGATAGGGGTCGTCGTAGTCCATATTGTAAGGCACTTCGAACTCCACGCCCCCCAAAGCCTCCACGATCTCGCCGATGGCCTCCCATTCCACCGCCACGTAGAAGTCCGGGACGATGCCGGTGAGATAGCCCATCTCCTCCTTCAGCCCGTCGATGCCCCGGGAGGAGGCGAACACCGCGTTGATCTTTTTGATCTTCCAGGACACGTTAATCATGGTATCCCGGGGAATGTTCACGCAGTCCACAGTGCCGTTGGGCACGTCGTAGGTCACCAGGATCATGGTGTCCGTGTTCCCACCGCCGCCGGTATCCTTGCCCAGCAGGAGGAAGGTAAACACGTCCTTCTTCCGGCCGGAGGCCACATCGGGCTCCCCGTCGCCGTCCAGAGCCACGTCCTGCTCCTCCCCCGGCTTGGCGTTGGGGTTTTTGTTGGTGACGCCGGGGCGGTCATTGCTGCTGACGTCCGGAGCCCGGACGAACATGACCCACCATCCCCCGATGAGCAGCGCCAGCGCCGCCACGCAGCTCAGGGCAATAACGCCGGCCTTCCGGCCCTTCCCCCAGCTCTTCCAGCCGCCCGAGGTCTTTGTGTCGGACCTTCCCGCTGTTCCCTTCCGTGACGGCTTTTCCTCCGCGAACGGGTCGCCGCCATGCTGCCAGCCGCCGGAGGCGGCTTCATGCTTGCCTTTTTTCATGGTCACTCAGTTTTCCTTTCAGATGATCCCTCGCCCGCACACTGTAGGAGTTCACCGCAACTCCCCGTTTTTCCAAGCCCTCGATGGACATCTCCAGCCCCAGGAGCATCGCCCTGTCCAAATCCTGAAAAGCCAGCTCCCGCAGCGGCCTCAGGTCACAGAAATCCCGGGTGGGCTCGATGTAGTCCGCCAGATAGATGATTTTCTCTAATGTAGTCATGTCCGCCTTGCCAGTGGTGTGCCAGCGGATAGCGCTCTCCACGGCGGACGGAACGCCAAAGACGTGTTTGGCCACCGCCGCGCCGGTGACGGCATGATACAGCTTCGGCTCCCCCTGCTCCTCTCTGTCCAGCTGGATATGGTATTGACGGATCAGAGCCCGGTGTTGTTCCTCGTTCAGCTTTTTCGTGCAGTCATGAAGCAGGGCGGCCCGGCGGGCCGTTTCCTCATCCACGCCCCAGCGGCAGGCCAGCCTGGCCGCCGCCTCCTCGGCACCAAGAACATGGGGGACCCGGCTGCGCTTCAGCATACTCAGGGCAGCCGCCCGGAGATCCTCCAGGGACAGGTTCTTCAGATCCCTCTCCACGCCGTACAGCCCTTTCCGGAGGATGAAGCCATAGACGGCGGGGTCCAGATATTCCAGTCCCCGTCCCAGCCGCAGTTCCTCCCGCAATCGGGTAGAGGAGATGTCCACGATGCGGGGCAGGGCCAGCGTAATGATTTCCGCCCCGAAGCGCTCTCCAAGAAAAGCCCTCTGTACGGCGAACAGCTCCTCGGTATCCTTCTCGCTGCGCCCAAAAGCACAGAGGGTACACAGCTTCGCAATCTCGCCGGGGCCCCGCCAAAGATGGAAGGTGAGAAACATGTCCGTTCCCATCAGCAGATAGAGTCTGGCCTTGGGGTACTGCGCCCGCAGAGCCCGGACGGTATCCAGGGTGTAGCTCTTCCCCTCCCGGCGCAGTTCCATGTCCGATGCCTCCGCCGCAGGGCCTACCGCTTGGGCCGCCAGGTCCGTCATGGCCAGCCGGCAGTCCGGACCGGGAGTCTCGGCGTCCATGGTCTTGTGGGGCGGAATGCCTGCGGGAACCAGCAGCAGCTGATCCAGCTCCAGATATTCCACGGCGAACCGCGCCGCCTCCATGTGCCCCAGATGAATGGGATTAAAGGTTCCGCCATAAATTCCAATTTTCACGGCCAATCCTCTTTTCTCAGGAAACACGGTGCAGGTCTACCTTGTAAACCATCTTAGCACATCCCTGCACCGCAGTCAACCCGTTACTTTCCCTTCCGGTCCCGGAGCAGTTCGATCTTCCGCTTGCTCTTGTCGTAGTGCTGGCGGTAGAGGACAAACTTGGTTCCGATGACCTGTACCTCCTCGCTGCGGGTCAGCTTTGCCAGCTGGCTGCAGGCCTCCCGGGCGGTCAGCATGGAGTTCTCCAGAACCTTGCACTTGATGATCTCACGGGCCTCCAGCGCGTCATTGGCCTGCTTAATCAGGTTGTCGTTGATGCCGTCCTTGCCGATGTGGACGATGGTGTCGATGGTGTTGGCGATACCCCTCAGCTGGGCCCGCTGTTTACTGGTCAGTTCCATTCAGTCGTTCCCTTTCAAATATTCCCGCAGTTTTACGTCAAAGACCGCCAGGGCCTTTCCTCTGTGGCTCACCGCCGCCTTTTCCTCTGGGGTCAGCTGCGCGTAGGTCTTGCGCAGCTCCGGCAGGAAGAACACCGGATCGTATCCGAACCCGCCGTCCCCCTGGGGGGCGAAGGCGATGGTGCCGGGACAGATGCCCTCCGCCTCCAGCGTGTCGCCATTGGGGAAGACGCAGGCAATGCAGCTGGTAAAGTGGGCGGTGCGAGTCTTGGCTCCACGCATATTTTCCAGCAGCAGGCGGTAGCGGGCCACGTCGTCCAGCTCCGGTCCGCCGTAGCGGGCGGAATACACGCCAGGCGCACCGTTCAGGGCGTCCACGCATACGCCGGAGTCATCGGCGATGGCGGGGAGGCCGCTGGCCTCCATCACCGCACGGGCTTTCAGCATGGCGTTCTCCGCGAAGGTCTCTCCGGTCTCCTCCACGTCCACATGGAGTCCGACATCCGATTCCAGCACCACCTCTACGCCGTGGGCGGAGAGGATGGACTGCATTTCGACAAGTTTATGCTTATTCTGTGATGCAAGGACAAATTTCATGTCAGCTTTGGCCTCCCAATATTTCTTTCTGTTTTTCCAGCAGCTGCCGTATGCCGCTCTGGCACAGGTCTACCAGCGTCCGCTGCTCGGCTACGGTGAAGCCCCGGCCCTCGCCGGTGCCTTGAAGCTCGATCAGCTCCCCGCGGTCGTTCATCACGCAGTTGAGGTCTACCATGGCGCTGCTGTCCTCCTCATAGCAGCGTCCCCGACGATCCCCGCCGACACGGCGGCTACGTAATTTTTGATGGGGTCTCTCTCGATCGCGCCCGCCTCCGCCAGCTTCCGGCAGGCGATGGCCAGCGCTACGAATCCACCGGTGACGGAGGCGGTGCGGGTGCCCCCGTCGCCCTGCAAAACGTCGCAGTCGATGGTGATGGTCCGCTCGCCCAGCGCCGTCAAGTCCACCGCCGCGCGGAGGCTGCGGCCGATGAGGCGCTGGATCT
>JAAZZJ010000166.1 GCA_014237695.1 Oscillospiraceae bacterium
GCGCTGGAATACCGGGTGAGTTTTTTCCTGAGTATGCTCAGCGCGGCATTTCCCATTATCATCCAGACGGCCATGTGGAATTACCTGTACGGGCATTCGGACGCGGCCGCCATATTTGGATACCAGCAGGGGGAGATACTGCTGTATACCCTCCTGGCAACGCTCGTGTCCCAGCTGGTGAGTACCGGGTTTGAGTGGGAGATGAACGGCGACATCAAGATGGGCGGCCTGAACAAGTACCTGATCCGCCCTGTCGGCTATACGGGATACCAATTCTTCCGTTTCCTCGGGCAGAAGGTCCCCAGAGTAATGGTGATCGTGCCCGTGATGGCGGCCATGATCGGGCTGGCGTTCTGGCAGGGGATGCCGGTTTCCGCAGGGAGGGTCCTTGCGTTCCTGGTGAGCCTGGGTCTGGCGCTGCTGCTGAATTTTTCCATCTTTTACTGTGTGGGGCTGCTGGGCTTCTGGCTGACCGACGTGGATAAATTATTCGGCACCATCAGCGTCGTACTGACCGTGGCGAGCGGCGGCGTCTTCCCGCTGGATATCTTCGGCGGGATGGTGGAGATATTGGTAAATCTGCTGCCCTTCGGCTATACGGCCCAGTTCCCGGTGAACATCATCAACGGACGGTTCGGGTGGGGGCGTATCGGCGTGGGGATCGCTTTCCAGATCGGATGGATCTTCTTCTTTGCCTGCCTGGGGAACGTTATGTGGAGGCGCGGCTTGAAGCGGTATGCCGCGGTAGGAGGCTGAAGCGGGATGAAAAAGATGGGCCGCTATTTTAAACTTCTCGGTATTTTTGCGAAATACTCCCTGATGTCCGCCCTGGAATACCGCGTGAACTTTGTCACCGGCGTCACGGTGGAGATGGGATGGATGGTCATCAAGCTGCTGTATGTGGCGATCGTCTATAAGGCCGGGATCAATATCGGGATACTGACCCCCGACCATATCCTGCTGTTTGTGGGGACGTATATGCTGATGACGGGCGTCTTTATGCTGTATTGGGGGAATTTCTCATCCCTGCCGGGGATGGTGCAGCAGGGGGAGCTGGACCTGTATATTGTGAAGCCCGTGTCCCTGCAGTTCCTTGTAACGCTGCGGCGGCTGGATTTTGCCTATCTGCTGCCGGAGCTGATAGCAGGCACGGCAATGATCGTCACTGGCTGGCGTCTGGCGGGGCTTCCGGCGGGAGTGGTCCCCATCGCCGGGTTTCTCTTCTACCTGGCCTGCGGATGCCTGCTGGCCTACAGCCTGTTCCTGCTGCCGTACATTTTGAGCTTTTGGATCATTTCCGCCGGCGGCATTGCGGACATCAGCAGCGCGCTGTGGGATTTCAACAACATGCCGTCCATGATCTACGAAAAATGGTTCCGGCGGATCGGGACATATATCCTGCCGGTTTTTGTGATAACGAATTTTCCCGGCCTGTTTTTGATGGGGGAGCTGTCACCCTGGGCTTGCGTATGGGGCGTCGCGGCGCCGGTGCTGTTTTTTGCGCTGTCCCACGCCCTGTGGAAGTTTTCCCTGAAAAAGTACAGCAGCGCAAGCTCGTAACGCTGTCCCGCGTATGCGGCGGCAGGGAATTTCATCCTTCTTATAACCTGTTTCATCAGGATATAAATTTATTATACGCGGAGGTGTAAGTATGATCGTATTACCGGTTCCTCAGAAAATGGAGGAAGGAAACGCGCAGCTGATGCTTCAAGGGAACAGCATGATCGTGCTGGACCCGTCCTGCCCGCAGGGGGCGCTGCTGTATGCCCGCCTGCTGCAGGATGAGCTCCGGACGTGGGCGGGGCTGACCACCGGCATCAGCAGGGGAGCTTCCCGCAAGGGGGATATCCTGCTGAAGGTGGACGGCACGCTGGGCGATCAGCAGTATACGCTGGAGATCAGGGAGGACGGCGCGCGTTTGCGCGGAGGCAGCCTGACTGCCATGGGCTGGGCCGTTCAGACGCTGCGGCAGATCGTGCGCCAGAGCGGCGGCCTGCTGCAGGAAACGGTCATTGAGGATGAGCCGGACATCAAGAACCGGGGCTTCTTCTTCGACGTCACCAGAGGGCGGGTCTTGTCCCTGGAGAGCTTGAAGCGGCTGGCGGACACCATGGCCTTCTATAAGATGAACCAGCTGCAGCTGTATGTGGAGCACACGTATCTGTTCAGGGATCTGACGGAGCTTTGGCGGGACGACACGCCTTTGACGGCCGAAGAGATATTGGAGTTGGATCAGTACTGTTACGACAGGGGGATCGAGCTGGTGCCGTCTCTCGCCACGTTTGGCCACCTGTATAAGCTGCTGCGGACCAAAACCTTTGCATCTATGTGTGAGCTGCCGGATCGCGCGGACGACAAATTCTCATTCCGCGACAGGATGGCGCACCATACGGTAAACGTATCCGATCCGGACGTGCTTCCTCTGATCAAGGGGCTTATCGAGGAATATATGGCCCTGTTCCGTTCGGACAAGTTCAACATCTGCGCGGATGAGACCTTCGACTTGGGGAAGGGCAGAAGTAAGGCCCTGGCGGAGGAAAAGGGCATCGAGAGCCTCTACATGGACTACATCATGGAGCTGTTTGCCTTCCTGATCGAGAAAGGAAAGAAGCCCATGTTCTGGGGGGACATCATCGCCCAATATCCGGAGAAATGCTCCCTGCTGCCGAAAGAGGTGGTCTGCCTCACCTGGGGCTACTGCGCAACGCAGTCGGACCGGGAGGCAAAGATCCTTCACGACGCGGGAGCGGCGCAGTACCTGTGCCCCGGAGCCTGCGGCTGGAACACATGGGTCAATCTATTCGGGGACAGCTATGAGAATATCCGCAGGATGTGCAGCTATGCCAGACAATATGGCGCGGCCGGCGTATTGAATACGGAATGGGGCGATTTCGGTCACATCAACCAGCCGGTTTTCAGTATTCCGGGAATGATCTACGGGGCCGTGTGGTCCTGGGGGGCGAACGTTCCGGATCATCAGGAGCTTAACCGGCAGATCGCCGTCCTGGAATATGGCGATTCTTCCGGCCGGCTGTTGAATTTCCTCGGCGAGGTGAACGGCCTGACCGTATTCAGCTGGTATCACGTGGTCGCCATCAAGGAGGGGGCCGAAAAGAATATCGAACGGGACAAGCTGCGGGAGATGTTCGAGAAAGAAGACATGACAAAGGTCCCCGCGTGCAACCGCCGCATTTTCGAGATGAAGCGGGAGCTGTGTATCATTGGCCGCGGCATGGACAGCGGCAGCAGGTGGGTCTTGGAATGCGCGCAGATGTCGCTGGAAGCGGTCCGGGTCTGGAATGAGACAGGCCTGCGTCTGCTCCGCCTGCAGAACGGGAAGAAGCTGGAGGACGGCATGGAGCTGGCGGGCAGCTTGGAAAAATGCCTTCGTACTTTCCAGGAGCTTTGGCGCAGGATCGGGAAGGAAGGAGACCTTGCACAGATTTCCGAAGTGTTCTATTGGTATGCGGACGTGCTGAGGGAAGCGCAGGCATAGCGCGTTTCGCAGAACGAACGATAACAAAGGGGAGAGGTCCGGATCGGGACCTCTCCCCTCTTTTCACTGGATTTTTAGATTTCATTTTGCCGTTTGCTATTATTGCCCATGAACGATAGCACGCTTTATTCCGGCGCGCCGTGGAGGGCGGTGACGATGCGCCGGGAGTAGGCGATGAACTCCCGGACCACCGGCAGGGCCTCCTCCATGGAGCGGACGGCAACGCCGATATGCCGGCAGGCAGGAGGGTCCAGGGGCAGGGTGCGCACGTTGTCCCGACGGCCCTGGAGGACCAGCTGGGAGAGGATGCTCACCCCCAGGCCGTGTTCCACCATGGAGAGAATGGCGGCATCCTCCACGGCGGTGTTGCTGCGGATATCCGGGCGGATGTTCTGGGCGTCGAAGACACCCACGATGTCCAGATCAAAGCCCAGGGAGGGCATGAGGAATTCCTTCCCCGCGAACTCCGCCACGGGGAACCGGTCCCGGTCCCCTGCCGGGTAGTCCGGGGGCAGGATAGCCAGAAGGGGGTCGTCCCAGAGGGGGGTCCAGTCGTAGCGCCATTGGTCCTGGCGGCTGGCGAAGCTCAGGTCTACGGTGCCCTCCTGGAGCCAGCGGTAAATCTCCTCCACACTGCCCATGCGGATGTCGATGGACACGTCCGGATAGGCCCAGCGGAACTGCTGGACGATGGTGGGCAGCCAGTGCATACAGATGCTGGAGTAGGCGGCTACCCGGATGCTCTCCCGCCGCCGGCCGGCCTGGGCGGCAATCTGCTCCTCCAGGCGGTCCGAGGTCTGGACAAGCTCCCGGATGGCGGGCAGCAGACGCTCCCCGGCGGCGGTGAGGCGCACGCCGGACCGGTCCCGGATCAGGAGGGGGAAGCCGGTCTCCCGCTCCAAGGCGTTCATCATGTGGGTGAGGCCGGACTGGGTGATATCCAGCTGCCGGGCGGCCCGGGTGAAGCTGCCCAGCTCCACCGCCGCCAGCAGGGAGGCCCATTTTTTAGTATCCATGGCCTGTTACCGGGTCACTTTGCGGATGTCCTCGATGCGGCCAAGGACCAGGAGGTGTTCGTCCTTGCGGAAAGCGTAGTCCGGACTGAGGTTGGGGATGACCACGTCCCCGCGCTTGACGCCGACCACGGTGAGGTGGTATTTTACCCGGAAGTTCAGTTCCTTGAGGCTCTTGCCGATCCAGCGGTCCATGGGCTCCAGCTCGTAGATGGAATGGTCGGAGGTGAGGGGGATGCAGTCGAAGATGCTGTCGGAGCTTTCGCTGATGGCCAGGCGGAGGGCGGCCTCACGCTCGGGGTAGATGACGGAGTCCGCGCCGTTGCGGAGGAGGAACTTGGCCTGGACATCGTCGTCGGCTTTGCTGAATACCTTTTTTGCACCCAGCTCCTTGAGGAGGCTGGTGATTTGCAGGCTGCCCAGGACGTTGCTGTCGCCCAGGCAGACGAAGCAGGCGTCAAAGCTCTCCACGCTGAAGGAGCGGAGGACCTCCTCGTTGGTGCAGTCCCCTACCTTGGCGCTGACCACGATGGGGAGGACGTCCTCCAGGTATTCGCCGTTCTGATCCACCGCCATGACTTCGCATTTTTGCTCGGCCAGAGCCCGGCAGAGGTGGTGGCCAAAGGAGCCCATGCCAATCACTAAAAATGACTTCATCGTTGATACCTCTTTCTGCGGCCCCTGCGGGGCCGCCTCCCGCTTTGATCTTTCGGTTAGATTCGCCCCTGCCCGTGGGCCCGCCTGCGGCGGGCTTAGCGCTAAAAGCGCCGCTTGCGGCGCTTCACGGGGGCGGGGACGGGGGCGTTCTTTTCGTGTGAACGAAAAGAACCAAAAGGTCACTCAAGGAACTACGTTCCTTGAGAATCCTCCTTCATTACGGGGGTGATTTTTTTACGCCCGAGGCACGGTCGGTTTGGTCTAAACTGACTGCCGTCCGCTTCGTTCATCCCTGCGTCTATTTCAGCGTGGTTGACGATAGCCCCTACCGTTTTAGCCCGGCAAGCTCACCGGGGTTCTAATTGGTGGACCTCCGGGTCGTCCGTCCGGCCCATCAGATAGTCGAGAGATACGCCAAAATGGTCTGCCAAAATGAGGAGGTTACGTACTTCCGGGTAGAATTTCCCACGTTCATATGTTGATATCGCGTCTTGCTTGACACCAAGGACCTTTCCCAGCGATTCCTGTGACATATGGTTTTTTAGACGCAATTCCTTTACTCGTTCAGAAAAATTTGCCATACTGCCTCCAAGTTGCTTGACTTTAGTGGTTAAATCTGTTATTATACTTAGTGGTTAAACAAGTAACAGAATGGAGTGTATAAAATGAGCCAGCTAATGGAAACCCTGTTTGACTTAATAGAGTTCTTGCGAAAATAAGGTAGTATGCTAAAATAGGGGCATGAAATATGAAAAGATAG
>JAAZZJ010000167.1 GCA_014237695.1 Oscillospiraceae bacterium
TTCCATTTGCAGGTCCGGTTCGACGGCACCGGGCCGGACGACCATGGACAGGTGAACCTTCTGACGCCGGAGGGCGGAGAGGTTCCCTGTCCGGTAAGCCTCTCCTTCCGGGACGGGGACGGAACGAAGTACGATGAGCATGTCTACGACATTTCTTTCGAGGACCTGTCCGGCTGCACCCTCACCGGGGAGTTCACGACCGGCGGATACCTGCTGGACGGGGACTGGAAGGTGACCTTTATGCTGGAGGATTGACGGTGTTTACAAAATCCTGTTGATTTGGCAGGTTTTCCGTGGTATAGTTGGCGCAATTAAAACGCCGCCGCCAAGGAGGATCCCGCAATGAATCTTACCACCGCCAGCCGCACCTTCCAGCTGCTGACCCGCATACTGGACGTCCGCACGCCCACCGAGCCCTTCCTGCCCGCGGAGGCGGAAAAGCCGCCGATCCCCCCGGGAAACATCTCCCAGCCCTTCCCGAGGGTCACGCCGGAGAGCCAGGGGATATCCTCCCGGCACGTCCAGTCCTTTCTGGAGGAGCTGGGCCGGGACCGGGAGCTGTACAGCCAGAGCGTCATGATCCTGCGCAGCGGGCGCGTCGTCTGCGAGGCGGCCTACGGCGCGCAGGACCTGCGGACCGCCAAGTACACATTCTCCGCCTGCAAGAGCGTGGTATCCCTGGCCATCGGCCTGCTGGCGGACGACGGCGCGCTGTCCGTCAAGGACCAGGCGGCGGACTTCTTCGAGGATCCGGGAAGCGCCGCCCTCCACCGCAGGCTCAAGGGCATGACGGTGGAGGACCTGCTCACCATGCGCTCCGGCGTGCCCTTCACCGAGGCGGAGGCCCTGACGGAAACGGACTGGGTCCGCCGCTTCCTGAGCGCCGGGCCCAAAGGGGAGCCGGGGACGGAATTCGCCTACAACAGCCTGAACACCTATATGCTCTCCGCCATTGTCCGCAGGGTCACGGGGAAAAGCCTCTCCGGCTTTCTGCGGGAGCGGCTGTTCACCCCCATGGGCATCACGGACTTCCACTGGGAGACCTGCCCCCGAGGCATCGAAAAGGGCGGGTGGGGCCTGTATATCAAGCCGGAGGACCTGGCAAAGCTGGGCCAGCTGGTGATGGACGGCGGTCTGTGGCAGGGGGAACGCCTCCTGTCCCGGGACTATATCGCCGCCGCCGCCACCGCCCACGCCAAAACGCCGGAGGAGATCGGGGATTTCGACTACGGCTATCAAATCTGGGTGGGCCGCCGGGAGGATACCTTCCTCTTCAACGGAATGCTGGGCCAGAACGTGCTGGGCTTCCGGGACAACGGCATCCTTGTGGTGAGCCACGCCGGGGCGGACACGGATTTCCAGGAGAGCCGGTATTTCGAGATTGTCAGCCGGTACTTCGGCGGACAGTTCCCCGGAGAGCTTCCCGCCGACGAGAAAGCCCAGGCCGGTCTTGCGGATACGGTGCGGAACCTCTCCGCTTACTCCCGGGAGCCGGAGGCTATGGACGGCAGGGCCCAGTCCTTCCTGAACCGCTCCTTCCGCGCCCAGGAAGGCCCCGCGGCCCCAGCGGGGCTTCTGCCCCTGGCTCTCCAGGCGCTGTATAACTGCTATTCCGCCGGTTTCGACTCCGTGGCGGTCAGCGTGAAAGGCGGCTCCCCGGAGCTGATCTACCGGGAGCGGGACGCCCTGTACCGGCTTCCCGTTGGGCTGGGCCGTCCGGAGGTAACGGAGCTTGCTTTCCGGGGGAACGTGTTCCGGGTGGCCGCTCTGGGCCGGTTCAACCACGATGAGGAGGAGCGGCCGGTCTTCTATATCAAGCTGGATTTCCTGGAGACTCCGTGCGTGCGGATCCTCAAGCTGGTCCTGGACGGGGACCGCCTTCTGCTCCGGCAAACGGAGACGCCGGGGGTACCCTATGTGACCGGAAAACTCTGTCAGGCGGCGCAATCCCCTCTGTACCGCCCGCTGCTGATGGTTGCCGCGGGGGGCGCGGAGGAGGACTTCCTGCGGTATAAGACCCTGCAGGTCCTGTCGCCGGAAATCGTCTGCCGGGACAGCGAGGCGTGACCCATTTGCGGCTGTCAATGGCTGTAGAGAGCGGCTCCCTGTTGCGGGGGCCGCTCTTTTTTGTGAAATGCTGTCATTTCCTGTTGACTTTAATTGTTAAAAGTGATAAAGTATCACTCGTGCATACGAGATGTCCGAGAGTCCTCGCGGATGCGTTGGGCTCCTTGGCTGTCAATATACAGGTTTTGGAGGAACGACATGGTCATTACGGATTTTCTGGAGCGGAACGCCCGGCTCTACGGGTCGGAGACCGCGCTGGTGGAGCTGAGCCCTACGGAGGAGCGGGACCGGGCCGTCACATGGCGGGAGGCCAGCCTCATCGAGAGCGCCCAGCCGGACGCGCCCTACCGCAGGGCCCTGAGCTGGCGGGACTTCGACCGGCGGGCCAACCGCTTCGCCAACCTGCTCCTCAGCCGGGGCATGGAGCGGGGGGCCAAGGTGGGCATCCTCATGATGAACTGTCTGGAGTGGCTGCCGGTGTACTTCGGCATCCTGAAGGCGGGGTGCATCGCGGTACCTATGAACTTCCGCTATTCCGCCGACGAGATCAAATACTGTCTGGAGCTGGCGGATGTGGAGGTCCTGGTCTTCGGCCCGGAGTTCATCGGGCGGATGGACGCCATCCATGACCAGGTGCCTCAGGTGAAGATGATGTTCTTCGTGGGCCGGGACAGGCCCGCCTACGCGGAGGACTGCCTGAAGCTGGTGGGCTTCTGCTCCTCCAGCGCGCCGCCGGTGGCTCTGGAGGAGACGGACCACGCCGCCGTCTATTTCTCCTCCGGCACCACGGGCTTCCCCAAGGCCATCTTACATAACCACCGGGCGCTGGTGTCCTCCTGCGAGACGGAGCAGAAGCACCACGGCCAGACCCGGGAGGACGTGTTCCTGTGCATCCCGCCGCTGTACCACACGGGGGCAAAGATGCACTGGTTCGGCAGCCTGATCTCCGGGAGCCGGGCGGTGCTGCTGCGGGGGGTGAAGCCGGAGTGGATCCTCCGGGCGGTCACCGAGGAGAAGTGTACTATTGTGTGGCTTCTGGTGCCTTGGGCCCAGGACCTGCTGGACGCCGTTGACTCCGGGAAGGTCCAGCTGGACAATTACCTGCTGGACCAGTGGCGGCTGATGCACATCGGCGCCCAGCCGGTGCCCCCCAGTCTTATCAGGCGCTGGAAACAGCTTTTTCCCCATCACCAGTACGACACCAACTATGGCCTCAGCGAGTCCATCGGCCCCGGCTGTGTCCACCTGGGCGTGGAGAACATTCACAAGGTTGGAGCCATCGGCGTGCCGGGCTATCACTGGGAAACAAAGATCGTGGACGAGCAGTGGAACGAGGTGCCTCAGGGGGAGATCGGGGAGTTGGCCGTCAAGGGTCCCGGCGTGATGCTGTGCTACTACAAGAATCCGGAGGCCACCGACGAGATCCTCAAGGACGGGTGGCTGTATACCGGGGACATGGCCCGGATGGACGGGGACGGGTTCATCTTTCTGGTGGACCGTAAGAAGGACGTGGTCATCTCCGGCGGCGAGAACATCTACCCGGTTCAGATCGAGGACTTCCTGCGGAAATTCGATAAAATTAAGGATGTGGCGGTGATCGGCCTGCCGGAGCCCCGTCTGGGAGAGATCGCGGCGGCCATCATCGAGGTCAAGGAGGGCGTGCCCTGCACCGAGGCGGAGATCGAAGCGTTCTGCCGGGAGCTGCCCCGGTATAAGCGTCCCCGGAGGATCATCTTCGACAAGGTGCCCCGGAATCCCACCGGAAAGATCGAGAAGCCGGTCCTCCGGGAAAAATACTGCCACGGGAGGCTGGTAGAAGCACAGATCACCCGCTGAAATCGAAAAAGAAAGTAGGTCAAATCTATGGATCTTGCCATCAAAATCACGCTTCTTGTCATTTTCTTTGGCGTCATGATCGGTATCGGGCTCTACTGCCGCCGTCACGCCACCGACGTCAGCGGCTTTGTCCTGGGCGGGCGGAGCGTGGGCCCCTGGCTCACCGCTTTCGCCTACGGCACCAGCTACTTTTCCGCCGTGGTCTTCGTGGGCTACGCGGGGCAGTTCGGGTGGAAGTACGGTATTGCCGCCACCTGGGCAGGGCTGGGCAACGCTTTCATCGGCTCTCTGCTGGCCTGGGTGGTCCTTGGCCGCCGGACGAGAGTCATGTCGCAGCATCTGGACAGCGCCACCATGCCGGAATTCTTCGGCAAACGCTTCGGCAGCAATGCCCTGAAGCTGGCGGCGTCCGCCATCATCTTCATTTTCCTCATCCCCTACACCGCGTCCCTGTATAACGGCCTCTCCCGTCTGTTCGGCATGGCCTTTGATATCGACTATTCCATCTGCGTCATCGTCATGGCCATCCTCACCGGCATCTACGTCATCGCCGGGGGCTATATGGCCACCGCCATCAACGATTTCATTCAGGGCATCATCATGCTGGTGGGCATCGCGGCGGTGATTCTGGCGGTGCTGAACAGTCAGGGGGGCTTTCTGGCCTCCCTGGAGAAGCTGGCGCAGGTTCAGGGGGACAGCGCCATCCCCGGCGTGTACGCCTCCTTCTTCGGACCGGACCCGGTGAACCTGCTGGGGGTGGTGATCCTCACCAGCCTGGGCACCTGGGGCCTGCCCCAGATGGTCCAGAAGTTCTACGCCATCAAGAGCGAAGCCGCCATCAGCAAGGGCACCGTTATTTCCACCGCCTTCGCCCTGGTGGTATCGGGCGGATGCTATTTTCTGGGCGGCTTCGGACGGCTGTTCTCGGACCGGATCGACATCGCCGCCAACGGGTATGACTCCGTCATCCCCACCATGCTGTCCGGCCTGCCGGCGATCCTGATCGCTGTGGTGGTGATTCTGGTGCTGTCGGCATCCATGTCCACCCTGTCCTCTCTGGTGCTGGCCTCCAGCTCCACCTTGACATTGGACTTTATTAAGGGTAATATCATTAAGGATATGGATGAAAAGCGGCAGGTCAAATGGATGCGGGGTCTGGTGGTGGTGTTCATCGCCATCTCCGTGGTGCTGGCGCTTATTCAGTACAAATCCAGCGTTACCTTCATCGCGCAGCTCATGGGTGTCAGCTGGGGTGCGCTGGCGGGGGCGTTCCTCGCGCCCTTCCTGTACGGCCTGTACTGGAAGCGGACCACCAAAGCGGCCTGCTGGGTCAGCTTCGTGTTCTCCACCGTGTTCATGCTGGCGGTGATCTCCCCGGTGAAGGGGAATCTGCCCGCCCTGCTCCAGTCCCCCATCAACGCGGGAGCGTTCTGTATGATCGTCGGGTTGGTCATCGTACCAGTGGTGAGCCTCTTTACAAAGGCACCCGACAGGAAGCGGCTGGAGGATGTGTTCTCCTGCTACGAGAGGAAGGTCACGGTTACGGTACGGGATTCCATCGGAGAACAGGAGTGAGCTGCGGCCCTGCGGACCGCCTCCGCCGCTCTTCTGAAAGGCAGCTTTTGCCGCCTCGCTAGCGGTGGAGCTTACTTTTCCCGCGAGGGAAAAGTAACAAAAGGCCGCTCAAGGAACTGCGTTCCTTGAGAATCCTCCTTCATTACGGGGGAAATTAATTTACGCAAACGTAGTGCCGGTGTTCTGTCGTTTGAATCCTTCATGTGATGCCGGACTTCTGCGTCTACCCACGCGCTCTTACGTTAATGCTTACTGTGGCACCGCTTCTATAACCAGTCTTTGTCCATCGCCAGGACCTCCGGTAAAACGGGGCAGGCCACAAAATGGCACCCCGCGCACCAGACCTCCGTGCCGTGCCGCGCACGGCAACCAGCACCCTCGTAAGAACTGTGCGCAGAAGCAGGGACCGGCACCGGCCAAGTGTACCGGCGATAGA
>JAAZZJ010000168.1 GCA_014237695.1 Oscillospiraceae bacterium
CCCGGAAGTCCCCGGCCACCGGCAGGACATACTTCCCCTCCTCCCCCATGGCCGGGTCCACACAGTACACCCTCTCATCCCCCGGCAGGAGGATGAAGTGTACCCCGTCGCAGCCGATACGGCCCACAAACTCCGCATCCGCCGGGGTGCAGAAATAAGCGAAGTCCTCCGACCCGCTCTGGAGCAGACCGATGCTTTCAAAGTCAATATCCAGCGCGCGAAACGCTTTCAAGTCGTCTCTTGTCATACTGCGGGCTTCCTTCCACAGACAGGATGGACATCACAGGCCATCAGTCCTTCGCCTTCTCGTTCACAAAGTCGTCCAGAGCCGCCAGGGCATCGTCCAGCTTCAGCAGATCGCTGCCGCCGCCCATTGCGCTGTCGGGCTTGCCGCCGCCCTTGCCGCCGCAGATGGGGGCGATGGTCTTAATAATATCCCCCGCCTTGACGCCCTTGGCCACAGCCTCCTTGCCGCAGACGGCCAAAAACGTAATCTTCTCCTCATTGACGCTGGCCATCAGGGCAACCACCGTTGCATCCTTGTCCCGGAGGAAATCGCCCATCTTCCGCATATCGTCCGCGGACATACCGCTGCGGGACATGGAGAACACCCGCAGACCCTTCACCTGCTTGGCACTCATGAGGAACTGGTCCGCCTCAGAGACAAATTCTTTGGCTTTCAGCTTCTCGATGGTCTGGCGCAGCTCGCGGGTCTCGGCCACCATCTGCCCCGCTTTTTCCTTCAGATCAATAGGCTTCACCTTCAGCGCGGCGGCGGCCTGGAAGAGCATATCCTGGAACCGGTTCATCTCCTCCAGAGCGCGCTTGCCGGTGACGGCCTCAATACGCCGTACGCCGGAGGCCACAGAGAATTCACTCTCGATATGGAACAGTCCCGCCTTGGCGGAATTATCCAGGTGTGTGCCGCCGCAGAACTCCACGGAGTACCCGCCGCCCACGTTCACCACCCGAACCACATCGCCGTACTTCTCGCTGAACAGGGCGATGGCCCCGGTCTTCTTGGCCTCCTCAATAGGCATCTCCTTCGCCTCCACGGCGAAACCCTCCAGGATGGCGTTGTTGACCTCCTGGGAAACCCGGCTGAGTTCCTCGGCGGTCAGAGCGGCGAAGTGGGTGAAGTCAAAGCGCAGATAATCCTCCTCCACCAAAGACCCCGCCTGATGGACGTGATCCCCCAAGACGGTGCGCAGGGCCTTGTCAAGAAGGTGGGTGGCGGTATGGGCCCTCATGATGGCCTTGCGGCGTCCGGCGTCAATCCGGGCGCTGACAGCATCGCCCACCTTCAGCGTCCCCTCGGTCATCTTGCCGTAGTGCATATATTTTCCGCCCTTGTTCTTCTGGACGTCCGTGACCTCGAAGTCCACCCCGGCGGCAAAAATCGTGCCGTGGTCGGCCACCTGCCCGCCCATTTCGGCGTAGAAGGGGGTCTTATCCAGCACCACGATGCCCTCCACACCGGGCATCATGGCCTCCGCCAGCTCGTTCTCAACAACCAGGGCGACAACCTTCGCCCCTTCCACCAACTCCGCATCATACCCGACAAACTCGGTAGACGGCACGTCCTTGCCGAACTCCACGCCGGCCCACCCCAGATCGCCCAAAGCCTCCCGGGCTTTCCGAGCCCGGACCCGCTGTTCTTCCATAAGAGCCTTGAACTCGTCCTGGTTGACACCCATCCCTTCTTCCTCCACCATCTCCGCAGTCAGGTCGATGGGGAAGCCGTAGGTGTCATAGAGCTTAAAGGCATCCGCGCCGGAGAACGTCTTCTCCCCCTTCTCCTTGTGGCCGTCCAGCATCTCGGTGAAGATCTTCATGCCGCCGTCTATGGTCTTGGCAAAGCTCTCCTCCTCCATGCGGATGACGCGGGTGATATAGCTCTCCTTCTCCCGCAGGTCGGGATAAGCCTTCTCGTTCTCCCGGATGACCGTAGCGCAGACCTCGTACAGGAAGGGACGGTCCACGCCCAGCAGCTTCCCATGGCGGGCGGCCCGGCGGAGTAGGCGGCGCAGCACGTAGCCTCTTCCCTCATTGGAGGGCAGTACGCCGTCGCAGATCATCATGGTAGCGGAGCGGATGTGGTCGGTGATGACCCGCAGGCTCACATCCGTCTTGTGGCTCTGCTCGTACTTGGCGCCGGTGATCTCACTCACCTTGTTGGTGATATTCATCACCGTGTCCACGTCAAAGAGAGATTCAACATTCTGGCTCACGCAGGCCAGACGCTCCAGTCCCGCACCCACATCGATGTTCTTCTGCTTCAGCTCGGTGTAGTGGCCCTGTCCATCATTGTCGAACTGTGAAAATACGTTATTCCATATCTCAATATACCGGTCGCAGTCGCATCCCACCGTACAGCCGGGCTTGCCGCAGCCGTGTTCCTCTCCCCGGTCGTAGTAAATCTCGGAGCAGGGACCGCAGGGGCCGGAGCCATGCTCCCAGAAGTTGTCCGCCTTGCCAAACTTGAAAATCCGTTCTGCGGGGATGCCGATCTCCTTGTTCCAGATCTCGAAAGCCTCATCATCGGCAGGCGTGGTCTCGCTGCCGCCGAAAACGGAAGGATACAACCGGTCCGCCTCCAGCCCCAGCCACTCGGGGCTGGTCAGAAACTCCCAGCACCAGTGGATCGTCTCCCGCTTGAAGTAATCCCCGAAGGAGAAGTTGCCCAGCATCTCAAAGTAGGTGCCGTGGCGGGAGGTCTTGCCGATGTTTTCGATATCGCCGGTACGGATGCACTTCTGGCAGGTGCAGACCCGGTGGCGGGGGGGCTCCACCTCGCCGGTGAAGTAGGGCTTCATGGGAGCCATACCGGAATTGATGAGCAGGAGACTGGCATCGTTCTGGGGAATCAGGGAAAAGCTGGGAAGGCGGAGGTGTTCCTTGCTCTCAAAAAATTTCAGGAACATCTCGCGGATTTCGTTCAGACCATAAGACTTGTGCATAGCTTTATTTTCTCCTAGTTATATAAATTTTTCTCTGCCGCCCCTCGAGCGGCACGGGAATTGGTTCTTGTATCCGGTTCAGGCTCCCTCCAGGAGGGAACCTTTTCCTGTGTCCCTACAAGGTACGCCTGTCGTCAGACCTGCCCAGCAGATAGTCGGTAGAGACCCCGAAATAATCCGCCAACCTGGCTAATGTCAGCGAGGGAATGTTGACCTCTCCCCGCTCAACTTTTTGATAATGACGCAGAATATATCCCAGAAATTCTGCCATTTCTGCCTGCTTAAGCCCTTTTTCTTGACGAAGCTCCTTTAGCCGTATCGAAAAATCAGGCATCTTTATTTCCATATTTCTTCCTCCAGCCCTTGACATGTTATTAAATGACGTATATAATAAGAGCGTAGCACGTCATTAAATAACGCGCAGAGGTGCTTTCTCCTGCGGATGCGCCCTGTTGTCAGGCGAAACAGCGGGGCTCTGCGGTTCCATCCTCGCCTCTATAAAGTCCGGCGGTCATCGCTCCTGCCCAGCAGATAGTCGGTGGAGACCCCGAAATAATCCGCCAACGCCTCCAACGTCAAGGATGGGATGTTGATATTTCCATATTCTATTTGTTGATAATGTGCCTCTGTATAGCCAAAAAGATCTGCCATATCCTTCTGTTTCAGACCTTTTTCTTTCCTTAATTCCTTTAATCGAGTGGAAAATTTTGGCATCTTTGGTGATTTCATAGAAACCCCATTTCCCTCTTGGCACTTGATTACAAATAGTGTAAGATAAGACTAGATTAAAAACAGTGTAAGGAGTACATACCATGTCCGATCCTGTCGGATGAACACAAGATCGACCTGGCCGACCAGCTCACCACCCTGCGGCATCGCTGCTGTGAGGAGAGTTTCATTCTGGGCATCGAGACCGGCCTTCGAATCAGCCGGGAAATCACGGTATTCTGACCTCCATCCCGATCAGCTCGTAACTGGTATCAAAGGCCAGGCGGAACATGACGTTCTTTTTGGAGTAGTTGCAGTAAAACACCGCCACGCCGTAGCGCTCCCCATTGGAGGACTGGCCCGTTGCCATCCAGCTCTCAATCTGTTTATAGGTCCCCGCGCCGTCCGTCTGCTTGAGGACCAGCTGTTGAATTCTCTCTGCCGTCACTTCTGCGGCCACATCCTCCCGCATCATGCCGTGGACCTCCTCATAGCTTCCTGAAGCCAGGAGAGCCACGATCTCTCTGCCGTTTTGCAGTAGCGTTTCCTCGTTCATCCCCTCCGGCAGGGGCCTGCCCTGACAGCCGCACAGCAGCAGGACCAGCAGGGCCAGCGCAGCGAAAGACCGTGTTTTTTGTTTCAACTTTCTCCCACTTCCTTTCAGGCAAAAAGAAAAACCCACGCCACCACATAGGGGCGAAGGTCTCGCGGTACCACCCTAATTGATCCAAAACAGGATATCTCGTCAGCCCGGTAACGGGGGCAAAACCGTGCGGCTCATCGCCGCCCGCTCGGAAGTGGCCGCGTCAAGTGCTTTGCCGCAGGGCTCCCACTCTCCCCCGCTCGCTTGGGCCGCGCCATGGCGCTCGTTTCCTCATTGCTTTTGCTCTGGAGCTATTATATCACGTTTTCCTCGCTTGTCAATGCCAGGACAGAGGAAATCACGGAAAAAATGTAGGAAAATCTGTGGAAATTCCCCGTCGGACACTCTCCCTACCGGGACGTGAGAGCCGATGGTTTCTTCCCCAAAAGCGGGGCCCCGGCGGCATTTCCCGACCGCCGGGGCTTCCCGTATGCTCTCATTCAGCGCACGCTTTCCAGCAGCCTGCGGCGGGGCGCCGTTTCCTCCAGCAGACACAGCACATCCTCCGGAATCCGGTCGCTGTAGCTGACCTCCATGAGGATGCGGCCCTCCTGCCCCACCATGTCCCGCTCCAGCTGCTGCGGATCCAGAAAATCCATGTGCTGCAGGGACGCCCGGATATTGGTATCCAGCGCCACCCAGAGGTCCAGCCCATCGGCGGTATAGATCTCCCGGTGGAAGGTCAGCATCATCTGGGGCAGCAGCATCCGCTCCGTCAGGGCATCGTAAAAGTCCCGGAACAGCGGGTCATGGCGGTTGAGCAGCCAATCCGTCTCTCCGGCCAGCAGGGCACGGCATTCCGCCTCTGTCACCATGGCGCTGGTACGCTGCCCGTCCAGCTGGCGCTCCAGGCGCAGATAGGTGGGATCATTGTCGTAATAGTGCAGGGCAAACTGCGCCCCGGCTTGTCCCGGGACGGCCATCTCGCTGCCGTCCTGTATCCAGTCCAGATAACTGACAAAGAACATGGTGTGAACATTTCCCGCCCGCTCAGCCTCCGATCTGGCTGAGAGGCAGGCGCGCAAAGCCGTATAATCCTCCGGTGTAATCTGATACTGCATCTGGCGTGTGCGGATGTGATTTGTCGTCATGTGGCATCCTCCTTTGGTAAGGTTAATATAACCAAAGAAAAAGAACTTGTTATGACGGAAATTTGAACAATCTGTTAATGACGCATCCCGCCGCCGGAAATGGATTTCCGGCCCCTGGGGTTTCTTTTCTTGACACAGGCAGGTTTGCCCTGTAATATAATGAAAGAGCAGCCCTGGGCGGCATTCCCCTTTCCCCGCCTTTTCGGGGCGCGAGATCAAACGAATCATCAGAGGAACCCCCTATGTTAATGGAAACCCTGTCCGCCTATCAGAGGCGGGACCCTGCCGCCCGGGGAAAATTTGAGATTTTCCTCCTTTACGCCGGCGTACACGCTACCGTTTATTATCGTCTCGCCCACTGGCTCTACCTCCATCATTTCTGCTTTCTTGCCCGATGTATTTCCCAGTGGGCCCGGTTCTGGACCGGCATTGAGATCCACCCCGGCGCCACCATCGGCAGGAGGCTGGTCATCGACCACGGCGCAGGCATCGTCATCGGCGAGACCACCG